>JAJRTD010000011.1 GCA_024278435.1 Gammaproteobacteria bacterium
ACACCCTGCATTCTAGCCAGCAGCTCCATGGCAAGTTCATCCGCATCACCGATACCCAGAGCGGCAAACTGTTTTTTGAGCCAGTCATGCAACACCACAAACGCCTGGCGGGAAATTTCACGCAGCTCCGGTGAATCCTTGGCCATTTCCGAGCTCAGGGTACCGATCGGGCATCCCGATTGCAGGACATCGTCACGCTTTTCATCAAGCAGGTCGCTAAACAGCAGCAGGCGCTCCCTGGCATCCCCTGACCGGGCTTCACACTGCGCCATAAACCCCGACATCTCATCAACACGTGCCTCGACTACGGCACCTAGAATCTCATCCTTGGTTTTAAAATAATAATAGAAATTACCACGCGGAATGCCGGTTGCATCGGAAATATCCTGAAACGATGTCTGATTATAACCACGCCGGTAAAACAACTGGTCGGCTGCATTGATTATGCGTTGCCGGTTACCCTCACCCTTAGTACCCATAAAATTCTCTTAACTGCATTACCACAAATATTAGACGGTCGTATTACTTATATAAACACTGTAACATCAGCGTCCATCATAAAACAATAGCAAAAGCCGCGAAACCTTAGACCTTGAATGCTCTAGAAATAAAAAATCTGCAAAAAACCTATAAAAACGGGGTAAAAGCACTAAAAGGTGTCGATCTTACAGTAAAACAGGGTGATTTCTTTGCCCTGCTCGGCCCTAACGGTGCCGGAAAATCGACTGTTATCGGCATTGTCTCTTCGCTGGTCAACAAAACCGCCGGCCTGGTCGAGGTTTTCGGGCAGAACCAGGACACCCATCCGGCCGATGTACGCATGCATATCGGCCTGGTGCCACAGGAATTCAACTTTAATATCTTTGAACCCATTGGTGAAATCCTGATTAACCAGGCCGGTTATTACGGCATCAACCGCAGGGAAGCCACAAAACGTGCCGAGATACACCTCAAGCAGCTGGATCTGTGGGACAAGCGTTACGACATGGCCAAGGAACTGTCAGGCGGCATGAAACGCCGGCTGATGATCGCCCGCGCCCTGATGCACAGGCCAAAACTGCTGATCCTGGATGAACCCACCGCCGGGGTTGATATTGAAATCCGCCATTCCATGTGGCAGTTCATGAAGAAGGTCAACAGTGAGGGCACCACCATTATTCTCACTACCCACTACCTGGAGGAAGCGGAGAGCCTGTGCAACAACATTGCCATTATTGATCACGGCATTACCATTGAACAGACACAGATGCGCACCCTGCTCGACCGGCTGCACGTGGAAACCTTTGTGTTCTACCTGGCCGATCCGCTGGAAACCCTGCCCGGCTGCAGGGACTTTCCACTGCGGTTGATTGACAGTACCACGCTGGAAGCCGACATTAATGACAAACAGAAACTCAGCGACCTGTTTGACATTCTGAAGGGTTGCGGCATTCGCGTAATCAGTATGAAAAATAAAACCAATCGCCTGGAACAGCTGTTTATGTCGATGACAAAAAGCGAGGCGCGCAGCGGATGAACTTTACCCAGAAAATGGTGGCACTGAAAACCATTGTCATCAAGGAGTATTTGCGTTTTATTCGCATCTGGATACAGACCGTGTTGCCACCAGCAATCACTGTTGCGCTTTACTTTATTATTTTCGGTGAACTCATCGGTTCCCAGATCGGTGATATCGATGGCTACAGGTACATGGACTATATCGTGCCAGGGCTGATTCTAATGTCGGTGATTACCAACGCCTATGCCAACGTGGTGTCATCTTTTTTCAGTGCCAAGTTTCATCACAGCGTCGAAGAAATGCTGGTATCACCACTGCCCAACCATATCATCCTGCTGGGCTTTGTATCCGGCGGCCTGGCCCGGGGTATCGTGGTTGGCATTACCGTTACCGCAGTCTCCATGTTTTTTTCCGACTTCCAGATTTACAGTTACAGCGTCACTATCGTGGTCTTTATCCTCACCTCCATCCTGTTTGCCCTGGCCGGCTTTATCAATGCCGCCTACGCCCGCAGTTTCGATGATATTACGATTATTCCCACCTTCGTACTGACCCCGCTGACCTACCTGGGCGGTATTTTCTATTCCATAAAAATGCTGCCGGAATTCTGGCAGAACGTGTCACTGGTCAACCCGATTCTGTATATGATTAATGCGTTTCGTTATGGACTGCTCGGAGTGAGCGATATTGACCTGACAACTGCCTTTGTCATTATTATCGGCTTTATTCTGGCGCTGTATTATTTTGCGCTGCGCTTGTTACGGATCGGGGTTGGGCTGAAACCTTAAAAGATATTTTCACCACAGAGGCACAGAGAACACAGAGGTTTTATTGTTTTTCGCCGTAGGCGAAAAACAACTATATAAAAGTTTTTCTCTGTGCCTCTGTGGTGAATCGTTTTTACGGTTTTAAAGCCGGTTCTTTCAAAGCCGTAATATTCTTCTGCAGCAAATGATAACCACCAAAGATAACCGCTGCATACACCACATTACCCAGTAATGAATTCTGGAAGAAGGGAATACCGGCTACGTACGCCTGCATCAGGCCTTCAGCTGTTTTTGCATACAGTCCGGAGGTCAGCCAGGCGCCGAAGTTGGTGAGCAGGAAAAACAGCACCGAGGACGCCACCACGGCAAAAGCGGTATTGGTGATGGTTACCCGTTTTTGCAGCATAAAACCAATCATCACGGTTAAAGCAAAACCGGTATAAACAAAAATCATTGAATTATGCAGCCCCAGGAACAGGTCACTGAGGAACAGCGCTACAAACGGCACGATAAAGGCCATGCGCCTGTCCACAAAATAAGCCCCGCCAAACAGGGCCATTGCCGCTACCGGTGAAACATTCGGCCAGTGGGGTAATAAACGAAATAACGCCAGCGCAAAAATGATAGCTGAAATTGTCATTAATTTTGTTCGCATGTCAGTCCCCTGAAAATCAACTTGGTTCTAAAGCATAATATTAACACAGAGCCTGACAGGCTATACAGGCTGAAATGCATCTATCTGATCTGTAAATCAGGGTTTCCGTAGCCTCGCCAACAGAAATTTACCCTGTAACCCGACGCCTGATTGAACTATTATCAACAGTCTTTCTCATAACAGACAATAATAAATAATAATCAGGGAATAACATGAAAGCATCCGACCTGTTTGTAAAATGCCTGGAAGAAGAAGGCATCGAATACATTTTCGGCATACCCGGCGAAGAAAATGCCGACTTCATGATATCGCTGGAAAAATCAAAAAAGATAAAATTCA
>JAJRTD010000126.1 GCA_024278435.1 Gammaproteobacteria bacterium
CCGTTTCAGTTCAACGATCTGGCCGGTGTGCTTGATTCTTGCCTTTGCTCCCTGCCTGAGCGTTTCCACAGAGATATAGTTACTTTCCAGTTGCTCAAGACTTTTCATATTCCACTTCCTTTTTAAAACTGACTATCAATATGACGCGTATATTTTGCCACATTTTCCTTGCCTGCAATGCCAAATCGATCACATTTTTTTAATAATTTGATTCACCGCGGAGAGACAGAGAAAAGCCTGTCACGACTGGAAGTCATCCCATTTTTCTCAATCCCACACAAGCCTGTGGAAACAAGGGTAAAAACCTGTAATGTCTATATTCCTGTCGGATTGATTCATTGCAGGCCCGCAACGTACCTTATAACGTCGGTCGGATTATAAGTTACAGGTTTATAGGTCAGTGCTTATACCGAAGATGTTCGTGCGATTTTATTCGCAGGCGGAATATAATAAAAAAGAACAAGATCAAAGCTTTTCTTCGTCTCTCTGCGGTGAAATATTTTTTAACAACTACAACTGATGGTCCATCCAGCGATTGATAAAGCCGGCAACTTCTTCGGCCGCGTTAATATTTAACAACGGCAGGCTGCCGGTCTGCAGCGGTTCATCACTGGCCACCGCAACCACCGAGTCATCATCAGGAAAAATCAGCTCCTTACCTAACGCCGGTCGATGTAACTCAATTTTCGGGAAGGCCTGGTGACGAAAGCCCTCAACCAGCACCAGGTCGATGTTTTCCAGGTCCAGCCGCTTTACCAGGTCTTCGAGAGCCGGTTCAACCGACTGTTCGTTCTCCGTGATAACAACGCAACGTTTATCCGAGGCCAGCAGCATCTGGCTGGCGCCGGCTTTCCTCAACTCGTAGCTGTCCTTGCCGGGTTTATCAATTTCAAAATCATGATGTGTCTGCTTGATCATGGCCACCCGTAATCCCTGCAACCTCATCAGGGGCAGCAGCTTTACCAGCAGGGTGGTTTTCCCGGTGCCGGAATAGGCGGCAAAGCCGAGAACCGGTTTGCCAAAGGCCATTTGTTTTTTATTATATTTTTCCATGAAAAATCATCCTTCCCAGATAACCTGAGCGCAGCAAATAGCCGTCCACCAGGTTGTCATAATCTTCTTTTATGCCACGGCTCAGAATTGTCCATGACACATACATCGCCGGCAGCAGCAATAACAGCACCAGCCAGATCGATGCCTGCGGTATGGAGTAGGCCGCCAGTGCCAGCAGGTATAAGGGCCAGCTGAACAACAGGCCGCGCAGTATATGTTTCAGCGCCAGTATGACCGATGCCAGCATTCGGTGGTAACGCTGCTTACGCGAATTGTAGACCACCAGGAATACGCCCCGTTCAAACTCGCTTTTGATGTCCGATAAACGTTTAGGACTGTATTGTGCCATGCTAACCAGTTACTGCTCTGTAAAAGTATAAACAGATAAAAAACAAATCATTCTATTGACTGCCTGCCACCATGCTGAGCTTTTTTGTGAAGGATTTTCTGTACAATGCGATAAGATCCTTCGGCTCCACTGCGTTACGCTCAGGATGACAATCAGCAGGCATTTGCGTTTTAGCGAACTAAAAAACTTTTCTTAATGCAGTTCGGGCAATACACCCACCTGCGGCATTTTCGCCAACCCGGTTTCACGAGCATGCTCCTGGAAGCGTTTATTACGCCAGAAAAAAGCGCCCGGCATGGTGGTCGGCATAACCAGTGCATAAAACAGGGCGCGACCGGTGACCGCTGTTAAAACGATAATGACGGCCGTGGCTGTCCATAACACCGCCGCAGCAACATCGTTAAGGTTCATGGTCATCATAAATAACGTCAGCACCACGGCCGATGCCAGGCCGAAGTTCCTGGCCAGGTAGGTGTAACCGAATCTGGTGGTCTGCTCAAAATGCGCTGCCGCACCCTCACCGCCGCCCCTGATCAAATCATTCTGGTGCACGTATAAACCGATGATTTCAAGCAGCAGGCCGATGCTGATAAACAGCGCCATAAGCGGTGCAACCTGCGTCCACGACTCACCGTTGGCCAGCTGCACATAGGCATAAACCAGGGTAAGTAACAGCGGCCCCAGGGTCAGCACATTGCCATAGAAACTGCTGAATACCTGCCAGTGGTTCCAGAACGGGCGTGCCGGAATGCGGTAGATCTTGTGCATAAAAAAGATGGCCGCCAGACCGGAAACCACACCGCCCCAGCCGGTAATGGAAGCCAGCAGCTGCAGCACCGGTTGCGGCAGCCAGCCGAACAACTGCGGCAGGCCGGTCAGCAGGGTAAAGGCACCGATAAAATTATAGAACACGGCAATGCCGGCAACTTCGCGGCTGACCGGTGAGTACCGCAAATTATTGAAGGCGCGATAAAAACGGTGCGGCTTGCCCAGGTGCATGGTGGACAGTACCAGCGCCAGTGTCTGTATGCCGATGAGGCCAAACAGGAACATCGGCCAGGCCAGCGGATTTTTATCCGGCGTTAATGTTTCCAGCCCGATCAGCGGGCCGATAAACAGCAGGATGAAAGCACCGACAACGGCCTGTGAAATCAGGGTGAAAATAACCAGCGGGTTTTCCCGGGTGCTTAGCTTGTCCAGGCTCCACTGCGTTTTTGCCGGCTGGCCGCTGACACTGGTTTCTGCCACCCGTGGTTCAAACTCACCTTTTTCATTCTTGCTGTAGGTCAGTGGCATGCTGTCGGTGCGCGACATTTGCGGCGGCAGGTTATTTTTCTGCTGGAAACGGATATTGGGGTGGGTAATGTCGGTGGTCGGGAAACCGGGGATGCGGGTTTCCAGTTCGTCCCGGTTTTCCGGCGTGGTTTCGATAATACCGAAATCCAGCGCCCCTGCCAGGCAGGCTGAAACACAGGCCGGTTTTAAACCGATCTCCAGGCGATCAACACACATATTACATTTCGATACGTGGCCCTTGCTATGGTCGAGTTGCGGCGCATTGTAGGGACACACCCAGGTACAGTAACCGCAACCAAAACAGATATCCGGATCCTGCAGCACCGCGCCGTACTCGGCAAACTTGGTATAGGCACGGGTCGGGCAGCCCTTCAGACAGACCGGGTTGTCACAGTGATTACACGCCATGGAAATATTCAGCCGGGTGTATTCCGGATAACTGCCGCCTTCGACATAACCCACGGCGCGAAAAGCCTGGTGCGGCTCAAGGTCATTCTTTTCCGAACAGGCCGACTCGCAGGCATGGCAGGAGATACAGTTATCGGCGGTAAAATAAAAACCGTGCTGTTTATAGCGGTTGGGATTGTCGCCAACCCGGCTATCGCCGTTAATGTTCAGGCTTTTACCGCGCAACGGGGAATCTTCCGGCACGGTCTCGATGGACTTGCCGTAACGGTTTTTCTGCGGATGTTTTACATCGCGCAAAAAGGCATAGGACTGTTCTTTGGGTCGTAAATATTTAAACATGATTTATTTACCACAGAGGCACAGAGGACACGGGGTTTTTCTGTTGTTACTTTGCATAAAATTCAGCTTTTCTCTGTGTCTCTGTTTCTCTGTGGAGATAGTTTTTTATTAATAAGCATTAATAGGCTCTGGCTTCGACATTGGCTTTAGCTGCCGCCTGTTGATCTTCAATGGCTTCGATTTTTACCGCGCACTGCTTATAGGCCGGTTGCCTTGAATGCGGATCCAGCAGTCCCAGGGAAACACGGTTTACACATTCATGGAAATGGAACGGGATAAACACGGCATCGGGCGCAATGCGCTCGGTACACTGCACCATGACGATGGCATCACCGCGACGTGAAACCACTTTAACGTATGAACCGTGCTCAATACCCAGTTCCTGCGCCGCGCGCGGGTTCATTTCCATGTAGGGCGTGGGCGAAAACTTGTTGGCATTGCCCACCTTGCCGGTACGGGTACGGGTGTGGAAATGCTCTACCACGCGGCCGGAGTTCAACCAGAACGGGTAGGCTTCATCCGGGCGTTCGTTATTATCAACGAATGGCAGCGCTAAAAGTTTTGCCCGGCCATCACCGAACTGAAAGACGCCGTCGGTATACAGCCGCTGTGAACCCTGAGGTGCAGTTTCTTCGTTGCACGGCCATTGCAGACCACGGTTTTCCTCGATCCGGTCGTAGGTCATGCCGGAGTAGTCCAGCATGCGGCCTTTTGATAACTGTTTCAGTTCCTCAAAAACACCTTCCGCGGTTTCCGGGAAAACCATTTTCTGGCCGTTCTCAAACCGCTTGGCCATTTCGTTAAAAATCTCCAGGTCGGTTTTCGAATCGCCATGCGGTTTGCAAACATTGCGAATCAGGTTTACCCTGCGCTCGGTATTGGTAAAGCAGCCTTCTTTCTCGGCCCATACCGCGGCCGGCAGATAAACGTGTGAGTACTGGTTGGTTTCCACGTCACGGTAGGCGTCCTGCACCACCAGGAAATCCAGTTTTGACAGCAGCTCGCGCATCAATGCGGTGTTCGCCATCGACGTCATCGGGTTGGTGGCAATTAACCACATGCCGCGAATTTCGCCGCTTTCAATCGCCGGGATAATATCGGTCATAAACATGCCGCGTTTCCTGGGGAAGGTATCGACATCAATGCCCCAGAACTCGGCAATCTCGCTGCGGTCTTTTTCGTTTTCCAGTGCACGGTAACCGGGCAGGCCGGAGCAGGATGACCATTCACGGGTGCCCATGGCATTACACTGGCCGGTAATGGACAG
>JAJRTD010000127.1 GCA_024278435.1 Gammaproteobacteria bacterium
CATCAATGTCACCGGCAACCATCTCCAGCACCGCGTGAACATCTTTGTCAGCCAGCATGGCGACAATCGCCCAGGTCTTCCCCGGCACGCTTTCAGCGGTATTTTCCCGGGCTACTGAACGTAACAATGAAACCAGTGACTGTGCCGCCTGCAGGTTATGCGCAACGTCGACGTACACGGCCGGTTGCCGGTAAACCTGCTGGAAGCGGCCGGGTAGACGGATATTGCTCAGGCCCGCTGCAACAGCCCGGGTGAGACCGCTGCCCGGCTGCTCTGCAACCAGCCGGCCATCTGCCTGCAGTGCCTGCAGGGCAACAATGGCAGTGGCTGCATTCAGTTTCTGAAAGTCACCAATCAGCGAGGGTTGCGGCAAAGCCGGCAGGTCGCCGTAGTCACTCTGCAGCGTCCATCGGCTATCCTGATCATTATCGCCGGAGCGCTTTTCGGCAATCGCATTGTAATGACTGCCCGCCTGAAAAAACCGGCACTGCAGCTTTTCCGCCACAGCCAGCACCGTATCCGGCGTTTCACGCTCACCACAAACCACCACTTTGCCGGCACGGAAAATCCCGGCTTTCTCATAACCGATGGCTTCGCGGTTATCGCCCAGCCAGTCCACGTGATCAATGGCAACCGAGGTTAGAATACTGACATCCGGCTCCATAATATTCACCGCGTCCAGGCGCCCGCCCAGACCGACCTCCAGTATCACCAGGTCGGGCTGCTGACGAAAAAAAATATCAATTGCCGCCAGGGTGCCAAATTCAAAGTAAGTCAGTTCACTGTCAGCGCGGGCCCGGTCTATGCGTTCAAAGGCAGCACACAGGGTAGCATCATCAATTGCCCGGGCATTGATTTTTATACGTTCGTTATAACGGAAAAGGTGGGGCGAGGTATAACTGCAGACCTTCAGCCCTGCAGCCAGCACAATGGCTTCCAGCATGGCCACCACCGAGCCTTTGCCATTGGTACCGGCAACCGTAATCAGCGGGCAGTTAAACGAGGCGGAGAGTCCGGCGCGCTCAAGAACATGGCTGACCCGGCCCAGGCCAAGGTCGATTTCAGCGGGATTAAGTGTTTCCTGCCAGGCCAGCCAGTCATCAAGGGTGTTGAAACGCATAACGGAAGTGATAAGTTATAACTTATCACTTATAAATTACAACATCAGGTAATTTGCTGTACGGCGGGTTTATTGGACAGCATCAGCACCAGACTGGCGATGCGGTCACGCAGGTCACGGCGGTCAACCACCATATCAATGGCGCCGTGCTCCAGCAGAAATTCACTACGCTGGAAACCTTCGGGCAGTTTTTCCCGTACCGTCTGTTCAATAACGCGTGGACCGGCAAAGCCGATCAGGGCTTTGGGTTCCGCAATATGCACATCACCGAGCATGGCAAAACTGGCGGAAACGCCGCCCATGGTCGGGTCGGTTAATACGGAAATATAGGGGATTTTGTTTTTCGCCAGTTTCGCCAGCACAGCACTGGTTTTGGCCATCTGCATTAGCGAGTACAACGCTTCCTGCATACGGGCACCGCCGGAAGCAGAAAAACAGATAAAGGGAATTTTTTCTTCCAGGGCAACCGTAGCAGCTTTAAGGAAACGCTCACCGACAACCGAACCCATTGAACCACCCATAAAACGAAAATCAAAGGCAGCGGCAACAACCGGCACACCTTTTACCTTGCCTTTTAAAACAATCAGCGCGTCTTTTTCACCGGTGTTTTTCTGCGCCTGCAACAGACGGTCTTTGTATTTTTTGCTGTCCTTGAACTTTAACTTGTCAAACGGCACCAGGTTGGCACCGATTTCTTCGGTAGGTGTGTCATCAAGGAATATTTCAAGGCGGCGGCGGCCAAAAACCCGCATGTGATGGTTACACTTGGGGCAGACATCCAGGTTACGTTCCAGCTCGGCACGGTAGAGAACCGCGTTACAGGAAGCACATTTTGTCCACAGCCCTTCAGGTACACCACGTTTTGTACTGCTGTCGGTTCGAATGCTTGTGGGCATTAATTTCTCAAACCAGCTTAGACTCATTTGTATATACCTGTAGAAAAATGATTGTCGGCAATAATCAAACTGCCAAAAAAGCTAACCGGATTCAGCTATACCTTGCTATCGTCCATGGCTTTGCGCATGGCAGATAATATATCACTGATTTCTTTGATGATTATAGCCCGTTCCTGTTCGCTTTTCCCAGCATTTTGTGCCATTTTTTTGACAATGGCGCTGCCGACCACTACCGCATCCGAACACGCAGACACCTTTGCTGCCGATTCGGCATCACTGATACCAAAACCCACACCGATCGGCAGCTCGATAAACCGGCGTATTTCGCTCACTTTCTGCTGCACGCTGGAAACATCCAGGGTGGCCGCGCCGGTCACCCCTTTCAGCGAAACATAGTAAACAAAACCGCTGACATAAGCGGCCAGTTTTTTAATCCGTTCCTGCGTGCTGGTGGGCGCCAGTAAAAACACCGGATCCAGACCCTGTGATTTCAATGCCGGCACATAATCATCAGCTTCTTCCGGCGGCATATCGACGGTGATTACACCGTCAATGCCGCAGGCAGCGGCCTGCTCGGCAAAACGCTGGTAACCCATGACTTCTATCGGGTTGAGATAGCCCATCATAACGATCGGGGTTTTGTCATCCTGCCGGCGAAACTCGCTGACCAGCGCAAATACGTCATGCAGGCTGGTATTGTGCTGCAAAGAGCGTTCGGCCGCGGCCTGGATCACCGGGCCATCGGCCATGGGATCGGAGAACGGCGCCCCCAGTTCAATCACGTCGGCACCGGCTGCAACCATGGCATGCATCAATGGCAGGGTAATTTCCGGTGACGGGTCGGATGTCATCACGTAGGGGATCAGGGCGGTTGTTGAGTTTGCCTTTAAATCGGCAAAACGTTGGGCTAATCGACTCACAGAAAATCCTCTACAGCTGTATGCCTTCGATTTTGGCAATCGTATTAATGTCTTTATCACCACGGCCTGACAGGTTGATAATAATGCGCTGCTCAGGTTTCATGGTGGCGGCCAGTTTGATGCCATAAGCCACGGCATGACTGGATTCCAGTGCCGGTATAATGCCTTCAACCCGGGTCAGGGTGTGAAAGGCCTCCAGCGCTTCATCATCGGTGGCTGCAACATAATTTACCCGGCCGATATCTTTTAACCAGGAATGTTCCGGGCCGACACCGGGGTAATCCAGGCCGGCGGA
>JAJRTD010000128.1 GCA_024278435.1 Gammaproteobacteria bacterium
CCGGAGCAGGTGAACAAGCTGTTTCGTAACTGCCGCCTGATCGGTCGCCGTTTCCGGCTGGCGCATATCCACTTCGGCCGGCAGATTATTGAGGTGGCCACCTTCAGGGCCGACCATGATCACACCCAGCTGGGTATGCAGAATGAAACCGGTCGTATTGTACGCGACAATGTATTTGGTGAGCTGGCCGATGATGTCTGGCGCCGGGATTTCACCGCCAATGCCCTGTATTATGATATTTCCGATTTCAGCGTGATTGATTTTGTTGACGGTTTTGAAGATATAAAAAACAAGCGTCTGCGTTTGATTGGTGATGTCCAGACCCGCTACCATGAAGACCCGGTCAGGATGTTGCGAGCCATTCGGTTTGCGGCAAAGCTGGGTTTTGAAATTGATGAGGAATGCAGAGTCCCGATTTATTCACTGGGCCATTTGTTGCAGGATATTCCCCCGGCAAGGCTGTACGAGGAAGTTTTAAAACTTTTCCATTCCGGCCACGCGGTACGCAGTTTTGAATTACTGCTGGAATTCGGCCTGCTGGAATACCTGTTTCCGCTGGCCGCAAAAGCCATTGAGCAGGATGACAGCATAAAGCAAATGCTCAATATTGCCATGAAGAACACCGATCAGCGTATTCGTGATGATATGCGTGTTACCCCGGCATTTTTATTTGCCGCACTGCTGTGGCACCCGGTGAATTCACGGGTACATGAATATGTTGAAAAAGGCATGCCCTATTCGGTAGCGATACAGAAAGTGGCAACCCGGGTATTGAGCCAGCAGGCATCCAGCGTTTCCATACCCCGGCGTTTTACCAGCACCATGCGTGATATCTGGGGCCTGCAGACACGTTTTCACTATCGCAAGGGTAAGCGGGCCTTGGCGGTGCTGGAGCATGCAAAATTCCGCGCCGGTTATGACTTTTTATGTATTCGCGCCCAGTCCGGTGAAGTGGTTGATGGTGGTGATATAAAACAGGACTGCCAGTGGTGGACAGATTTACAGAAGCAGAACCCGGAGCAGCAACGCAGCATCCTGCTGGAGTCGGCGAAAAAACCGGGATCCGGCAAGAGCCGGCGACGCAGGCGCTCACCGGCAAAGAAAAAAGCCAAAGCGCCGGACTCAAAGCCAGAGTCAAAGTCAGGATCTGAGTCATAAACAGCAAAGCGGTGAAAACAAAAACGGTTTACCTGGGCCTGGGCAGCAATATCGAACAGCCGTATTTGCAGATAAAAAATGCCATCAGGGCGTTAAACGATTTACCGGGAACAACCGTTATTGATGATTCGGGTTACTATAAAAGCCGGCCCATGGGACCGCAGGACCAGCCGGATTATGTCAACGCGGTGGTGGAACTGGCAACGGATATGAGTGCCTCCGATTTACTGCAGCAGTGCCAGTCAATCGAACGGCAGCAGGGACGGATCAAAAAACGGCACTGGGGCGAGCGCAGCATTGACCTGGATATTCTGCTGTATGCCGACCAGCAGATAAGCCGGGATGACCTGCAGGTGCCGCACCCTGGCATCTGCCTGCGCGACTTTGTGTATATGCCGTTATTGAAACTGGCGCCTGATATTGAAATACCGGGAAAAGGCCGGTTAACTATTTGTGTGGAATCAGCAAAAACCGACAATGCTGATTTTGCCTGTGTGTATGCGGGAAAGATTGAATGAGCGGTTTGCTTCAAAATACAGATTCAGCAGTGGAAACAGCAGCAAAGGGACATGATTTTATTGTCGTGGAAGGCCCCATCGGGGTCGGTAAAACCACCCTGGCAAACCGGCTGGCAACATCGTTTAACAGTGATCTGTTACTTGAAGGTGCGGTAGATAACCCGTTTCTGGAAAAGTTTTACGAAGATCCGCAGGCGGCCGCATTGCCGACACAGCTTTTTTTTCTGTTGCAGCGCGCACGCCAGCTCAGGGAAATGAAACAGGAAGACATGTTTACACCGGTGCGGGTGGCAGACTTTCTGATTGAAAAAGACCGGCTGTTTGCCGAGCTCACCCTGGTGGCAGATGAACTGGAACTGTACGAGCAGGTGTATGCCAGCCTGACGATCGATACGCCATCCCCTGACCTGGTGGTTTATTTACAGGCCCCGGTGGAGGTTTTGCTGGAGCGCATTCAGCGACGCGGTTTGAAGCATGAACGTTTTATTGAGGCGGCTTACCTGCAGCGGTTAAGTGACGCCTATATCCAGTTTTTTTACCAGTACAATAATGCGCCGCTGTTAATCGTCAATGCGGCGGATATTGATTTTGCCCATAATGATGACGACTACCGGTTGCTGTATCAGCGTATTATCGAAGTGCAGTCGGGAAGACATTATTTCAACCCGGCACAGATGGATTTTTGATCTTTCTTGGTTATTGGTCACGGGTATTTTGTCATTGGCCAAGAGCACGAATAACGAATAACGAGTAACGTAAAAAATGAGCAGCCAAACCGGTACATCACAAAAAATGACTATACATAAACTGGCGCAGATGAAACGTGACGGCGAGAAGATTGCCTGCCTGACGGCTTATGATGCCAGCTTTGCCCGGTTGCTGGAAAAATCCGGGGTGGATGTGGTGCTGGTTGGTGATTCGCTGGGTATGGTGATTCAGGGCGCAGAAACTACGTTGCCGGTTTCGGTTGATGACATGCTGTACCACACCCGATGCGTGGCCAATGGCCTGGCCGGAGAACAGGGCCGGGCTCTGCTGATTACCGACATGCCTTTTTTGAGTTTTACCACGGTTGAGCAGGCGGTGTTAAACGCCGGCCTGTTTATGAAGCAGGGCGGCGCGCACATGGTTAAACTGGAAGGTGGCGCCGACCAGGCCGAAACCGTTGCCGCGTTAAACCGCAACGGTATTCCGGTGTGTGCTCACCTCGGTCTGCAACCGCAGTACGTGCATAAAATCGGCGGCTACCGGGTACAGGGCAGGGACCAGAAAAGCGCGGATAAAATGCTGGCCGATGCCCTGACACTGCAGCAGGCCGGTGCTGATTTAATGCTGCTTGAATGTGTGCCGGAACTGCTGGCAAGCGAAATTACCAGCGCGCTGGATATCCCGGTAATTGGTATTGGCGCCAGTGCCGCCTGTGATGGCCAGATACTGGTGCTGTACGACATTCTTGATATCAGCCCGGGCCTGCGCCCCAGATTCAGCAAAAACTTTATGGCATCGGCGGACAGTATTGAAGATGCCATCGCGCAGTATGTTACAGCCGTCAGGCAGGGCGGGTTTCCTGCGGCTGAACATGTTTTTAGTTAGGGTTGCTCTGATTATTCAGTATTTGTCATCCCGAGCGCAGTCGATCGTTACATGGACGTAATTTATTCACTGCTGTCGCGTTAACTATATTTTGCTTGAAACCGCATTACACATGACTTTTAGCGGTACCTTGTATTGCATAAGACATGAAATACGCCCTTTGACTA
>JAJRTD010000129.1 GCA_024278435.1 Gammaproteobacteria bacterium
AACCGTCTGCGTCCTGTTTCTGGTAACCGGCAACGACCTCGATTGTATTGCCGAACATGTAACCACCTTCAACGGCCGCATTGGTCAGCGTGGTTGAGCCGTTCTTGTACAGGCCGCCGTTAAATCCTTTTCAACCGTATCGGCATTAAACGAGTTGTATTCAGCGTCGACTGAAAACCCGGCTGCACGGAAGGCACCGCTGATTTCCAGGCCGGTGACAGAATCTATATCGGCTTTTTTGCTTGCGTTTGGCGTGTAGCTGTTGTTGTCGCCGTCATTGTTCCAGCTGTAGGCGGCGACACCGATGGTGGCTTTCGTCTTGCGCGAGAAGTCACCCTGGGAAAACTTCAGCTTGCCAAACGGGTGGAAGTCAACACGGCCACCGACGATGAAGCCTTCGTTAAAATCATCGTTACGGTTGGCCGGTGTATCAAAGTCCAGCTTTTTAGCATCCGGATCAATGGCGGCAACTGCACCTGACAGTCCCCAGGTCAGCTTTTTGCTTTCGCTATGGCCTCTGAGGTGGATGCCCAGGTTACGATCCGGGGTACCGTAGTTATGGTCACCGACAAAGGTGCGCTCAACCAGTTGTTGTTTTTTCGATGAAGTCAGGGCTTCACGCGAGAAAGGAAACTTGGTGTTACCGACGATGATCTTCATGTTCGTCAGACCCTTGTAGGCAAAGTAGGCGTCCTTGACGGCGATTTCGTTTCCATTTTCAGCCTTGCCCATGTCCCACTGTATCTTGGCTTTCCAGTCCTTGTGTGTGCTGCCTTCAATATAGGGGCGCAGTCTTCTGAAGAACAGTTCATCCGTGGTTTCACCTTTATCAGGATCAGCCTGATAGTACTGCATCTGTACGCGGCCGCCGATTTTCAGATATTTGTCACCGTCTTTATAGGTAACACCACCCGCGTAAGCGGTGGTTGAAGATGCCAGCGCTGACAGCACGGCAAGTTTTATGATGTTTCTTGTAGCTGATTGCATTAATTAACTCCCGTTTCAAAAATTTGCGAGCGGAAGTTTATGTGCGGGTTATTACCGGGATGCGACGAAATTGCGACGGTTTTGTTAAGAAACCGCTGAACGCAGAAAACCTATTACTTTTCTGCGCCCGATAAAAAAGGCCTGCATTTCTGCAAGCCTTTGATTTGTTTGGCTCCCCGAGCTGGGCTCGAACCAGCGACAAACGGATTAACAGTCCGTTGCTCTACCAACTGAGCTATCGGGGAATTGTGCTCAAGATCCTGCGAAAACCATTAAAGCTGACGCAAAATTGGAAGGCGGTATGCTACCGATTTGAGTTGCTATGGTCAATACTTATTCGTCTTAATGTGGTTAAAAACCGGCGATTATTCAATTGTTTGCCGGATTCTGTCCAGGGCTTTTTCAAGGCTGGCCATATCGGTGGCAAATGACAGCCTTAAATAGCCGTCCAGACCAAAGGCGGAACCGGGGACCAGTGCAACTTCGGCTTTTTCCAGAATCAGCTGTGCCAGCTGTACATCATCTTCGATACCGTCCATGCGTTCAATGACGCCATGGAAGGAAGGGAAGCTGTAAAAGGTGCCGTCACTGGGCAGCACTGCGACACCATTCATGGCGTTCAGGGTTGCATAGACATAATCATGGCGCTGCCTGAACACGTCGCACATGTCCTTGAGGAAGCCCTGGTCACCTTCCAGTGCAGCCTGTGCGGCATACTGGGCAATGGAAGTCGGGTTCGATGTACTTTGTGACTGGATTTTTTTCATGCCCTTGATAATGTCGACCGGGCCGCCACTGTAACCGATACGCCAGCCGGTCATGGAGTAGGCCTTGGATACACCGTTGATAACCACTGACTGATCAATCAGCTCGGGGCAGGCATTGACGATATTATTAAAGCCTTCATCGGTCCATACGATGTGTTCGTAGATGTCATCGGTCATTACCACGATATTCGGGTGTTTCAGCAGTACATCGCCCAGCGCTTTCAGTTCGGCGCGGCTATAGGCCTTGCCTGAAGGGTTTGACGGGCTGTTAATGATAACCAGTTTGGTTTTAGCAGAGATGGCCTGCTGCAGCTGTTCGGCGGTAATTTTAAAGGCCTGTGAAATGTCACCTTCGACAATCACCGGGGTGGCATCGGCCAGCTTGACGATATCAGGGTAGGATACCCAGTAGGGCGCCGGAATGATGACTTCATCACCTTCATTTAACAGGGTTTGGCACAGGTTATAGAATGCCTGCTTGCCACCGACGGAAACCAGGATCTGGTCAGCGGTATAATTCAGGCCGTTTTCATTTTTAAACTTGTTTATAATGGCCTGTTTGAGTCCGGGTGTTCCGTCCACCGCGGTGTATTTGGTATAACCCTGGTTGATCGCATCGATGGCGGCCTGCTTGATATGCTCCGGGGTATCGAAGTCCGGTTCGCCGGCGGCCAGCCCGATGACATCACGGCCTTCAGCGCGAAGCTGGTTGGCAAGTGCAGTGACGGCCAGTGTGGGAGAGGGTTTTACACGTTGTATGCGATCTGAAAGCGATATATTCAATGTATTGTCCGTGAAGATGAAGGCATTTATCAGTTGTTTATTTGTTGTGCTACTTTGGGGTTACCCGAGTTTAAGTTATTTTTAGTGTGGAATGTAGTAGCCCAGAGTGACTATCTTGAAAAAATTTGATTTACAGACCGAATATCAGCCAACCGGCGACCAGCCGACGGCAATAAAGACCCTGGTGGACGGATTTGAAAACGGACTGGCCCGGCAGACCCTGCTGGGGGTTACCGGCTCGGGAAAGACCTTTACCGTGGCCAATGTCATCCACCAGCTGCAACGTCCCACCATTATCATGGCGCCGAACAAGACCCTGGCAGCGCAGCTATACGGCGAGATGAAAGAGTTTTTCCCGCAGAACGCGGTGGAATATTTTGTTTCCTATTATGACTACTACCAGCCGGAAGCCTACGTTCCCGCCAGTGACACCTTTATTGAAAAAGACGCCTCGGTCAACGAACATATCGAGCAGATGCGGCTGTCGGCCACCAAGGCGCTGATGGAAAGAGAAGACACCATTATTGTGGCCACGGTGTCGGCGATTTACGGACTGGGTGATCCCGAGTCCTATTTCGCCATGATTTTGCACCTGGTGCGCGGCGACATGGTTGACCAGCGTAATATCCTGCGCCGCCTGGCCGAGCTGCAGTACGTGCGTAACGACGTTGAGCTGCGCCGCGGCACCTACCGGGTGCGCGGTGAGGTCATTGATATTCACCCGGCCGACTCGGAGCGTGAGGCAGTACGTATTGAGCTGTTTGACGATGAGATCGAAAACCTCAGTATTTTCGATCCGCTGACCGGCGAGGTGATTAAAAAGGTGGCGCGTATCACGGTTTATCCCAAGACCCACTACGCTACGCCGCGTGAAGTGATACTGGATGCCATCGAACACATCAAGGTGGAATTAAAGGAACGTTTGCTGCAGCTGCGTGATAACAACAAGCTGGTGGAAGCCCAGCGCCTGGAGCAGCGCACCCAGTTTGATATTGAAATGATGCGCGAACTGGGTTACTGCAGCGGGATTGAAAACTACTCACGTTATCTGTCCAGTCGTGAACCTGGCGAACCGCCACCGTGTCTGTTTGACTATCTTCCGGAAGATGCCCTGCTGGTAATCGATGAAAGCCATGTCTCTGTGCCGCAGATCGGCGCCATGTACAAGGGGGATCGGTCACGCAAGGAGAACCTGGTGAACTTCGGTTTTCGCCTGCCATCGGCGCTGGATAACCGGCCACTACGCTTTGCCGAGTTCGAAGCCATGACTCCGCAGACGCTTTATGTATCTGCCACGCCGGGACCGTATGAGGAAGAACATTCCGATGCCCTGGCGACACAGGTGGTACGGCCGACCGGCCTGCTGGATCCGGTCATCGAAGTACGCCCGGTGGCTACCCAGGTCGATGATGTGCTGTCGGAGATCAACAAGCGGGTACCGAAGAATGAGCGGGTGATTATTCTCACCCTGACCAAGCGCATGTCAGAAGATTTAACCGAATACCTCAATGAACACGATGTGCGGGTACGTTATTTACATTCGGATATTGATACCGTGGAGCGGGTCGAGATTATCCGTGATTTACGTCTCGGTGAGTTTGACGTGCTGGTTGGCATCAACCTTTTGCGCGAAGGGCTGGATATGCCGGAGGTGTCGCTGATTGCCATTCTCGATGCGGACAAGGAGGGTTTTCTGCGTTCCGAACGGTCCATGATACAGAGCATTGGCCGGGCGGCGCGCAATGTAAACGGCAGGGCCATTCTGTATGCCGACAGGATCACCGGTTCTATGCAGAAAGCCATCGATGTGACCGAGCAACGGCGCCAGGTGCAAAAAGCCTATAATAAAAAACACGGCATTACGCCTACCGGTATCAGCAAGGACATTCACGATGTGCTGGAAGCCGGTTACGGTGACAAGCAATCGAGAAAAACCGTTGCCCTGCAGAAAATTGCCGAGGAAAAAGCCAGCTACCAGTCCATGTCGCCGAAGCAGGTGGCCAAAGTACTGGATAAACTCGAGAAGCAGATGTATGAACATTCACGCAACCTGGAGTTTGAAGAGGCCGCCAGCGTGCGCGATGAAATGGAACGTATCAAACAGCTGGCGATGATCGGATAAATGCCTGAAGGACCCGAAATTCGTCTGGCAAGTGACCAGCTTGCCGCTGCACTGGAGAACCGCCGGATCAAACAGATCCGTTTTGCTTTCGATGCCCTGAAAAAATTCGAGCCGCTGCTGACTGGCGTCCGGGTTAAAACGGTTGCAGCCAGGGGCAAGGCCATGCTCATCACTCTGGATAACGGCTACAGTATCTACAGCCATAACCAGTTGTATGGCCGCTGGTATGTCACTGCTTACAAACAGCCGCCGCAAACAGGGCGTCAGCTGCGCCTGCAGATTGATGTCAGTAATGCATCGGCTTTTCTGTACAGCGCTTCCGATATAGAAATCCTGACGCAGGAAGCGGTCCTCAGCCATAGCTATCTAGGCCGGCTTGGTCTTGAGTTGCTAGACCCGGAAACAACGGTTGACGACGTGAGTCTCCTGCTGTCACAGAAAAAATATTCACGGCGCTGTTTAATGACCCTGCTGCAGGACCAGAAGGTGCTGTCCGGCCTGGGTAACTACCTTTGCTGTGAGATCTTGCATGTCAGTAGCATTCATCCGACAAAACGCCTGGCTGACTTAAGCCAAAAGCAGATCGGCCAGCTGGCTGCGAATACGCTGCAGCTGATCCGGCAGTCGTATGCCACCCGAGGTATTACCAATAAGCTGTCACGTGCTGCACAACTGGAACAGCAGGGTGCGGGTTTCGAGGGTTACCGGTTTCATGTGTACCGCCGGGAAGGGCAGGCCTGTTATCGTTGTTCTGATAAAATCAGAAAACAAAAACTCTGT
>JAJRTD010000130.1 GCA_024278435.1 Gammaproteobacteria bacterium
GGGGTGCGAATTTATTCGCAATGAAGAGAAGTCGGCAGTAGGCAGTTATCAGTAGGCAGCAAAAAGATCGATCGTGCTACAAACCATGCAGGACTATATTGTTTAAAACTGCTAACTTCACGCTAATTCACCCTGCGGATTGTTTATTCTCCATCCCTGCTTCATACTCCCCCAGCATCGCCAGATGATTAAGCCGTGCCCGTTTTAACAACGCCTGCTGCGCCGCAGCAATATTCTCTGTTTTCCCCATCCATGCATGCAGTGCGGTCTGCTGCAGCGCGCGGCCATAAGAAATCGTCAGATTCCACGGCGCATTACTGCCCAGCCGGTTAATGGCATTAAGGTTTTCCGTGGCTTCTTCCGGGCCCTGGCCGCCGGAAAGAAAGTTGATGCTGGGAACTGCCGCCGGTACCGTGCGCTTCAGTACCCTGAGCGTAGCGGCGGCAACCTCATCCGGCTGTGCGCGGCGACTGTCCTTGCCCGGTAAAACCATATTGGGTTTCAGTATCATCAGTTCCAGCGCTACGTGGTGTCGGTGAAGGGCATGGAATACCGCGTGTTGCACCGCCTCGGTGACTTCGGCGTGGCGCTCGATATCATGGCTGCCGTCCATCAGAACCTCCGGCTCGACAATGGGAACCAGGCCCTCCGCCTGGCAAGCAGCGGCATAACGTGCCAGCATTTCCGCATTGGCTTCAATACCGTGCCGGGTCGGTGCATGCCTGTCGATGTTATAAACCTCACGCCACTTGGCGAAACGTGCGCCCTGTTTTTTATAAGTCTGCAGGCGCTCGGCCAGGCCATCAAGGCCCTGGGTGATCAAATCACCCGGTGATAGCGCCAGCGGAATCTTGCCCTTGTCCACCTTGATGCCGGGCACGATTTTCTGCTTCCAGGCGGCCGCGGGAATATTGTCACCGGCATCGGTTTTCTGATCCAGTGTTTCCTCGAACAGGATAATGCCGCTGATGTAGTCGCCGAGGCCGGGAGTGGTTACCAGCAGGCTGCGCAGGATGCGGCGGTTTTCTTCGCTGGACTCAACGTTGATGGCTTTCAGACGTTTGGCAATGGTCGGCGAACTTTCGTCGGCAGCGAGGATGCCGCGGCCTTTTTGTACCATGTCATTAATCGTGTTCTCAAGCTCGGTAGAATATTGCATGATATGTCTCCTGAAACGTTTCGCTTAATAACATATTACTCTGATTTTATGCCTGTTTATGTCGCTTGTCTGCAACTAACAACAGTATGGATTCTGCGTAGAATAATGTATGCTTTAGAAAGCAGAGCGGTGATCTGTCCGAGCTGTTTTTACGGCCATGAGAAAAATAATAAATGAGTGAAAAATACGATAGACCGGAGGTTCCTGAACCGGCGAAAGCGCAGCAGCGCAATGAGCCGCTGCCCTGGCAGCAGCCGAAACCGGCGGCAGAAGACCCTGGCGGACGGAGTCGGCAGGAGCTCATAATGAACAGTCCGTCGTACAGGCTGGCTGTTGAAGACACTGAATTTCTGTCCGGTTATACCGCTCGCGGTGTACGTATGCAGCTGGACTATATGAAGCCGGAAAGAATAATGGGGGTCAACGGTATTGACCGAACCATCGTGGTGTTCGGCAGTACGCGCATAGTTGAACCGGTAGCAGCAAAAAGAAAAGTCGAGAGTCTGCGTGAAGCCCTGCTGACCGATGCGGATGACGAAGAACTGCAGCGTCGCCTGTTTGTGGCAGAACGTATCCTGGCAAAAAGCCAGTATTATGATGTGGCGCGCGAGTTTGCAAATATTGTTGCCAGTGCCGACACCGGCCCGCGTGAATCGCGCCTGGTGGTAATGACCGGCGGCGGTCCCGGCATTATGGAAGCGGCCAACCGCGGGGCTTATGATGTGGGCGCAAAGACCATCGGCCTGAATATCACGCTGCCGCATGAGCAGTACCCCAACCCCTATATAACCCCGGATCTGTGTTTCCAGTTTCATTATTTCGCCATGCGTAAAATGCATTTCCTGATGCGTGCCAAGGCGCTGGTGGCGTTCCCCGGTGGATTCGGTACCTTTGATGAATTATTTGAAACCCTCACCCTGATACAGACTCGAAAAATTAAACCATTACCGGTCGTACTGGTCGGTGAAACCTACTGGCGCAAGGCCTTTGATATCGACTACCTGGTTGATGAAGGTGTGATCGATATCGAGGACCGGGAACTGTTCTGGTATGCAGAAACAGCGGAAGAAGCCTGGCAGGGTTTGTTATGCTGGTATGATAGAAACAACGAAGCATTAATCGAGTAACGATAATGAAAATTTCCTTTCACGGTGCAGCAAAAAATGTAACCGGCTCCTGTCATTTGCTGGAATGTGCCGGCAAAAAAATCCTTATCGACTGTGGTATGTACCAGGGCGGCAGAGACATGGTCAGCGAGAACTCAGAGCCTTTTGGTTTTGAACCGTCTGAGATCGACTACCTGCTGCTGACCCACGCGCATCTTGACCACTGCGGGCGAATCCCGTTGCTGGTTAAAAGAGGTTTTAGCGGTGAAATTATAACCACCGAGGCCACGGTTGAACTGGCGCGGCTGGTAATGCTCGACTCCGCCGGTCTGCAGGAGGAAGAGGCGCGTTACCAGCAGCGCAAGGCGCAACGCCGCGGCAAGTCGCTGAAAAATATCGAACCGTTATATAACACCCTGGATGCACTGGACAGCCTGGAGTTTTTTGGCCGCCGGGTGAATTACGATGATGTTATCGAGCTGGCGCAGGGTATAGAAATCAGTTTTCTTAATGCCGGCCATATCCTGGGTTCTGCCAGCATAGTGATGAACCTGGAAGAAGATGGCAAACAGCACCGCCTGCTGTTCTCTGGTGACCTCGGTTACAGCGGCCGCGCCATACTGCGTGATCCGACACCGCCACCCGAGGTGGATACCGTGGTAATGGAAACGACCTATGGTGACCGTCAGCACAAACAGCTGCAACCATCGGTTGATGAGCTGTACACCGCAATCAATGAAACCGTCAGCCGCGGTGGTAACGTTATTATTCCGACGTTTGCACTGGAACGTACACAGGAAATTCTTTATTACCTGCACATGGGTGTTAAGAAAAAGAAGATTGCCCGCTACACCAATGTGTTCCTGGATTCGCCGATGGCAATATCCGCTACCCGTATCTTTGAGCGCCATCCGGAATGCTTCGATGCCGAAACCCTGAAACAGAACGATGATGGCGGTGACCCGTTTGACCTGCCCGGCCTGCGTTTCACCCGTGAAACCGCCGAATCGATGGCAATCAACCAGATCAATGGTGGCGCAGTGATAATGGCCGGGTCAGGTATGTGTACCGGCGGCAGGGTGCGTCATCATTTAAAACACAATCTATGGCGTAATAACAGCAGTGTTATTTTTGTCGGTTATGCCGCACATGGCACACTGGCACGGCGAATAATCGATGGTGCGCAACAGGTGAAAATATTCGGTGAAGAAATCCCGGTGCGCGCCAATATCTACACCATCGGTGGTTTCTCCGCCCATGCGGACCAGGCGGAATTATTGAACTGGCAGAAAACCGCCAGACCAAAAA
>JAJRTD010000131.1 GCA_024278435.1 Gammaproteobacteria bacterium
TCCGCCAGTGGGTGCTGGATCTGGAAGAGTTTGACGATGACCCGGAGCACAGTGGTGAGAGGATCCTTGAGGCTATTCAGCTGGCGTGGATGGAAGAGAAAGAGGATTAGTTTTTTCCGCTAATAAACGCGAATATAGCTGGAGAAGTCGTTTGTCATTCTGAACGCTAGTGAAGAATCTTAAGATGGTTGTGGCTGCACCGTAATTATCTAGGGAACACAAGATCCTTCCACTACGCTGCGCTACGGTCAGGATGACATATATATTTGCGTTTATTCGCGTTGCCTGCATGGATGCCGGTAAGGGGCGTGAGCAGGATGCGGAAGCTTTCATTTGCGGAAATGTTAAAACTTATTAAGGTTTTCACAGCATTAGCACTCTTTAAAGCCTGTTTTCCCGACTAAAAATAGGTTATCCCGGCATAATCATGTAATATTTCCCCCCGATGACAGAAGTACAGCAACAAATTGAAATACAGCCGTTGAAACCGGCGGTGCAGCCTGTAAACCTGCTCGGTCTGGACCGTGCCGCGATGGAGGATTTTTTTACCGGCATCGGCGAGAAAAAATTCCGTGCCACCCAGTTAATGAAGTGGATCCATCAGCAGGGCGTGGTTGATTTTCAGCAGATGAACAACCTGTCGAAAGATCTGCGCACGCAGCTGGCGGAACATGCCTGTATCAAAAATCTTGAGGTTGCCAAAGACCAGCTTTCGATAGACGGTACCCGTAAATGGCTGTTGCGTCTGCCCGACGGCAACCATATCGAAGCCGTTTTTATTCCTGAAGATGACCGGGGTACCCTGTGCGTTTCTTCCCAGGTGGGTTGCGCGCTGGATTGCAGTTTCTGTTCCACCGGCCGCCAGGGATTCAACCGCAACCTCAGTACCGCGGAGATCATCTCCCAGGTCTGGCTGGCCGCGCACTTGCTGGAAGAGGAAAAGAAACCCGGTCGTAAAATCACCAATGTGGTAATGATGGGCATGGGCGAACCGTTGCTCAATTTCGATAATACAGTGCAGGCAGTGCGCATAATGATGGACGACTTTGCCTATGGCTTGAGCAAGCGCCGGGTAACCGTCAGTACGGCCGGTGTTGTGCCGGCAATGGACCGGCTGGGTGATGTTATTGATATGCGCCTGGCGGTGTCATTACACGCCACCAATGATGCGCTACGCAATGAGCTGGTTCCGGTCAACAAAAAATACCCGCTGAAAGAATTAATGGCTGCTTGCCGTCGATTCATTAATAAACAGAATACACGTTCTAGAATTACTTTTGAGTATGTCATGCTGGAGGGGGTCAATGACCGGCCCGAGCATGCACGTGAACTGATTAAATTATTGAAAGGCATTCCCACCTTAATGAACCTTATTCCCTTTAATCCCTTTGAAGGTTCAGGCTACCGGGCTCCGTCCCGTAATGCGGTCTCACGTTTTAGTGATATCCTGCATAAAGCGGGCATGACAACCGTGGTGCGTAAAACCCGCGGTGATGATATTGACGCAGCCTGTGGCCAGCTGGCGGGAAAAATAGAAGACAAAAGTCGCCGGCATCGCCGTTTTGCTGAACCCCGGTTTGGAATGGAGCAATAAATGCGCAATACATTAATAACCATTATAAAAATATTCACCCTGGCGGCCGTTTCCACCCTGTTTTTACCGGCCTGTACTACCGCGCAGGACAAGAATAATACCTATACGAAAACCGAGCGGCCCGCGCAAAAGGCAAATCTGAAAGAAGCCTCCGACCTCAATACCCAGCTTGCAGTGGGATATATACAGCGCAAGCAGTACCAGCCTGCCCGCGAAAAACTGGAAAAAGCCATTGAACAGAATCCGGAAAATGTTGTGGCCTATAAAACCCTGGCCTATTTGTATGCATTGCTTGGGCTGTCTGAAAAGGCGGAAGAGAAATACGAGCAGGCGCTGGAAATAAAACCGAATAATCCTGACCTGCTGAATAACTACGGGGCTTTCCTGTGTTCAATCGGTAAACTTGATGAGGCGCAGGAAAAACTAAAGGCGGCATACAGCGATCCTTTTTATGAATCGCTTTACCTGGCACAAAGTAACGCCGGTAGCTGTTATCTGAAACAGGGTGAATACAAAAAGGCCGAAAAACTGTTAAGGCAGTCGCTGCGTACCGAGCCGAAGCTGCCGGGTTCATTAATTTCAATGGCAGAGATCGGTATCAAAACAGAACGTTACCTGATGGCACGCGCCTATATTCAACGCTACCATGCTATCAGGCCGCCCAGTCCGCAAAGTCTGTGGATACAGATACAGGCGGAAAGGGCACTGGGTGCGAAAGACCACTATATAAAATATGCACGACAGTTAATTAATGATTTTCCTGACTCAGACGAAGCCGGCTGGGTAGAGGCGCAGGCGCGTGATGAGCAACTCAGAAAGTGATTTAAGCGAGATCCGGACGAATTTCGGTGGTGAGCTGGAAAAAGCCCGTAAAACTCAAAACTATACCATTGAGGATATCAGCGAGCATATAAAAGTGCCGGTTCATGTGCTGACGGCGATCGAAAAAAATGATATCGATGCATTGCCAATGCCGACCTATACCCAGGGTTATATACGCGCCTATGCAAAGTTTCTGGAAATATCAGAGGATAATATCCTGCAGATGTATAACCGTGCTGTTCCCCATAGCCCGGCAGCAGAATTAAAGCCGCGCTCAAAACTGAAGAACGGGGCAAGCAGCCAGTCACCGCTGGTAAAAATGGTGACCATCATTCTCATCCTGGCAGGGGTCACCACGCTGATTTATGGCAGTTACCAGTATTACCAGGGTAAGGCCGTTGATATGGAGGCAGTGCTGGAGTCAAAAGAAACACCATTCACCGGCAATTCCCTGGATTCTCCTGCTGAGATGCCCGTTGAAATCAGGCAGCACGCGTCAATGTCAGAAGAGGGTGAACTGATACTGGATGAACCCGCCGATTCACTGCCGGCAGTTGATGAAGACGATACAGCTTCCCCGGCGGTTGCAGCAGAAGATCTTCAGCCGGTCGCCAAAAATGATGTTGTTGAAATTTATGCAGAAAAGGGCGCATGGCTGGAAGTATATGATGCCAGCAATTCGCGTCTGTTTTATAATATGGTGGCTGAAGGTAAGACCGAAGTGCTTTCCGGAAAAGCACCGTTTCGCATATCACTGGGCAATGCAGGCAATACACGGATTATGGTGAATGATATTGAAATCGATATGAGCAAGTACATCCGCTCCAACAATACTGCAACCTTTACCGTAGCTACGGAAGGTCAGCAGGTTGTCTTTTACTAGGCCGGCTTAAAACATAATCTTAAAAACGCGTTTCTCACTTTAAAACAAATGTCTAAATTTATTAAATCCATTCGTGGCATGCACGATGTGCTACCAGACGATACACATCGCTGGCAGGCTTTTGAGCAGACCATACGCCAGCTTATGGCCACCTACGGTTACCGTGAAATCCGGATGCCACTGGTGGAGTCCACCGACCTGTTCTGCCGCTCTATTGGTGAAGTTACCGATATTGTGGAAAAGGAAATGTATACCTTTGAAGACCGCAATGGTGACAAGCTGACCCTGCGCCCGGAAGGCACTGCCAGTTGTGTGCGTGCAGGTATTCAGCACGGCCTGTTGCATAACCAGGTGCAGCGTTTATGGTATAACGGTCCCATGTTCCGCCACGAACGTCCGCAAAAAGGGCGTTATCGCCAGTTCCACCAGTTCGGTGTCGAGGCTTTTGGTATAGCCACGCCTGATATTGATGTGGAGCAGATACTGATCAGTGCCCGCCTGTGGCAGCAGCTGGGCCTGACCGGTGTACGGCTGGAGCTGAATACCCTGGGATCAACCGAGGCCAGGAAAAACTACAAACAGGTGCTGGTTGATTATCTGAATCAGCACCGTGATTTACTGGATGAAGACAGCTTGCGCCGCCTTGAAAGCAATCCATTACGCATTCTGGACAGTAAAAACCCGGCTATGAAACAGCTGCTGGATGATGCGCCGGTATTATTTGACCATCTGGACGAAGAATCACTGCAGCAATTTGATAAACTAAAGGCCCGCCTGGATGCGGTCGGTATCGAATATACTATCAACCCGCGGCTGGTGCGCGGCCTGGATTATTACTGCAAAACGGTATTCGAATGGATTACCGATGAACTCGGTGCACAGGGTACAATATGTGCCGGTGGCCGCTATGACGGCCTGGTCGAGCAGCTGGGCGGCAAGGCTACCCCGGCTGTTGGTTTTGCCCTGGGTATGGAACGTATACTGGCATTGCTGGAATCGCAGCAGCAACAACCAGCGCCGGGCGTTGATGTTTATATGGTCCTGCTGGGTGATGACTGTGAAATCAGGGGGCTGCAGCTGGCCGAAGATATCAGGCGGCACAACCCGGGCCTGCAGATGATTACTCACTGCGGTGGCGGCTCTATGAAAAGCGAGATGAAGAAAGCCGATAAAAGCGGGGCGGACATTGCCCTGATACTGGCCGAGGATGAATTAACAAAGCAACAGGTTACGGTAAAATACCTGAGAGATAAAAAAGATCAGCAGTCTGTTGCTTTTGACGACTTGAATAACTTTATCGCAGCGCTGTAAGGCGTTGTGATATTACACAATTAAAAA
>JAJRTD010000132.1 GCA_024278435.1 Gammaproteobacteria bacterium
GCAGCACCGTCTTCACCGCCGCCGGCCACGCCATCATCTTCAGCGCCAGCAGCGCCCGAAGTAAAAGCAGAGGCAGAACCGGCAGTTGAAAAAACAAGCGCAGCCAGTACTGGTACCGAGCAGGCTCCGGCTGCTGCACCGCTTAAACAGGCCGCAGCTAAAAAGGCTGATGCTAAAAAAGCCGTAGTTAAAAAAGAAGCGGTCAAAAAAGAAGAAGTCAAAAAAGAAGAAGTCAAAAAACCGGCGGTTAGCAAAAAGGCGGCCACCAAAAAGGTAACAAAGAAGAAGGCGGTTAGCAGTAAAAAAGCGCCGGCCTCGGCCCCGATTGCAGCCCCGGTCAAAAAAGCAGCGGTTAAAAAAATCGCCCCTAAAAAAGCGCCTTCGAAAAAGGTGCCACCGGGCGGCCGTCGAGGTATTCGACTTAAAGACGACAGTGATACATAAGGAGGAATTCTGATGCTTTTTTATGCCAGTGTTTCAAACATCAAAAAAGCAGCTTTGCTTATTCTGCTGATTCAGGCCAGCACCATACAGGCGCAAACGCCTGATGTTGATAACAGTACGCTAGCGGCCGATAAGGCTAAACCGGCAGCTCAGTCATTTCCACGCTGGCCGGAGCGTCCGCAGGTAAACAGGGAGATTGTTCCGCCTCCACCACCGGGGCCCTATATGTCCACGGCATTAAATGATTTCACTGTCAAAGCACCGGCTCTTGGCCGTACAATGATGAACAGCCCGGCTGCTCACCACCGTGCGTCGAGTGTACCAATGGATACGTTTAGTCCGGACAGGCCGTGGCCTGAGCTTCGTCCTACTGATCGCTGGAAGCCTGAAAATGGTTATCGTTATGTGGCGCCACCGGCGAAGCCGGCACATCATGCAGCGCCGGCATATCAGCCGCCGATGAATGCCGGGCCCGGTTATAAACACGGCTATAAATCCAGGCATAAGCGATACACGCCAAAACAGATGCAGCCCATGCCGGTAACCAGAGATGGCAGCAGAAGGCAGTATTCGTACCCGCCTGGTTATGCGCCGCGAGCTAATCCTGCTTATCGGGGACAGTACCCGAGTCCAGCTAAACAGCGCTATCCGAATTAAACAGTTCTGGAATAAAACAAACCGGTTTTTTTCTGGTCAAAGAAACCATGTGCGTGTTCCCGGATGATGTATGTTCCGGGCCGGCAAGTAACTCATTCAAGATGTATCTAATGCAATATGGCGTGATTAACAATAAATTTACCAGGCTTGGTGTACTGGTTTTCTCCATGACCGTGACGGTAACGGCCAATGCTGCTAATAATGTACCGTCGGCAAACCAGAAGCAGTATTATCTCGCGCAGAACAACCCCTGGCAGGTTCCCCGGCCACCGGAAAACGAGGTTGATTTCCAGCGGCTGCCGAAATACCGCAGTCAGCAGTACCAGGGTGACCAGTCGGGTTACTACAGTCAGGGGCAGCGTTTTGTCACCCCGGAAATTCTTGAGTCACTTAAGCAGCAGCAGATACAGAACCAGTTATTGTACAGGCCATACTGGCCTCAGCGGCAACAGCCAATGCAACAAAACAACAATATGGATTATGCGGCCCCGTCTTATGGTGGTGGCTATGCCGATCCACTGTACGATACTCCCGCTGTCTCGCCCTGGAGCAACGGTGCCGATATGTTATACCGCGGGCAGTCAATGCCGTGGGTACCGGATGCGGCAATTGGTGGCATTCCACCGGTTCACATTACCCCGCTTGATAACACTAACGGCTTCACCGTACCGGGTGATCCGATGGGCGGTAGTGTTTTTAACCCGTTTAATTTTGCGCCAAACAACTACGGTGAATAGCAATATAGATTCTGTCTGGTAACAGGCGTATAGTGTGAAGTAGACGCTGTAGAGGTGATAACTTCACGGTAATCCGGTGTTGGGTAGCTCCCTCGATTCAATGCCAAATTCAAACGAGGGGTGCAGATGAGGTGTCATCATGAAATTAACAATCAAGGTTGTAATACTATCTTCCGCATTAGGGTTTATTATGGCTCCTATGTCAGCTAATGCCGGTTGGGGTGGTCCATGGGACAACGATGGTTACGGTAATAACAACTGGAACAATAACTGGAACAATAACGGCTACGGCAATGGTTATGGTGACGGCTCCGGTGACGGTTCCGGTGACGTCGATGGTAGTTTTAACTTTGGTATGAGTGGCAAAGGACGTGGTAATGCACGTGGCAATGGCTATAACTCATACTATGGTAATAACGCCTGGGACAACCGCAATGACTGGAGCAACGGTTATAATGGTGGCCGTTATGGTCGTCCATATTATGGTCCTGGCCCTGGTTATGGCCCTGGTCCTGGTTACGCTCCTGGTCCAGGTTATGGCCCCGGGCCTGGTTATGGTCCAGGTCCATACGGTCAACCACCTGCTGCACCACAACAGGCTGCACCAGCACAATAAGTTGTTGTTTAAAAAGCGGTGCCTGTCTGGCACCGCTTTTTCTATCTGAGTTGTTATGAAAGTTTTACTGTCTTTGTTACTGTTAGTCTGTTTTACATATACAGGGCTGCTGAATGCAGCATCATTTACCGCCGATGCCGTACAGATTCGCGGTGAGAATATCAGCCATGCAAAAATGTACTGGCTGGACGGAGATGTACGATTTGAATATATCGAAGATGGCATACCGATGGCGCAGATCTTTGATAACCGGAATAATAAAATTATCTGGCTTGACCTCGAGAATAAATATTATCTGGAAAGGGATATGCCGGAAAATGAAAAGCTTGTTGCCAATAATAAAAACAGGAAAAATACCGACCCCTGCAAACAGTTTGCCGATGCGGAGTGTGTTTTTCTTAAAAAAACAAAAATCAATGGCAGGAATGCTGAAAAATGGCTGATTACACTGAACAGAAATGGCAGTGATTTCCATATTTTTCAATGGATAGATGTAAAGTATAAAAATATTCTCAGGCAGGAGAATTCGGATGGCTCCGGCCTGAATGTTGATGTTGTTGACGACCAGGAAGTGAATAACCGCAAGGTCAGAAAGCTGACCATGGTGGCCTTCAGTGCCTCAGGGGAAAAACAGGAAGGCATACAGTGGTATGACAATACCCTGGATATTGTGGTTAAACAGCAATATCAGAATGACGTGATTGACGAACTGCGTAATATCAAGGTAGGCAAGGTGAGCAAAAAACTGTTTGCCGTGCCAGAAGATTACACCCTGTACGATGATTCACTGCAAACAGCGACGCAGCAGAATACGGACAGGCAGCCGCAAAAGCAGTAATCAGATATCTTGCTTGATATAAGTCATAACATATTGATATAAATACGATTTAGAATTAATTGATAAATACCTTGGGTAATCGTTTATGTTAACAGTGGTCGGAAATCTTAAAGGCGGTACCGGAAAAAGCACCGTTGCGTTTAACCTGGCGGTCTGGCTGGCGTATGACAAGGCAGGGGTAATGGCGTTTGACCTTGACCCGCAATGTACACTGGTGGATGTCTGTGAAGTCCGTGTCGAAGATGGCTTTGAGCCAACATTTAAAGTCTCTACGAAACTTGACGAACTGGAACAGCTGGCCGCAGATGAGAAACGCAAGCAGCCGATCATCGTTGATATGAGTGCCAGTAATATGCCGGCAATGGAACGGGCGATACAGCTGGCAGACCGCATTCTTATACCGGTACAGCCCAGCCAGGCAGACATCTGGTCAACCCAGCGTTTCCTGAAAATCGTTAATGGCGCGATGGATGCGAATAAAAAAACGGAAGTACTGGGTTTTATTAATCGTGCCGACACCCATATAGGGGTCCGTGAAACCGATGAAGCAGAGCAGGCTCTGCAGATGTTGCAGGGAATAAAAGCCATGGATATTCGCCTGTATCAGCGCACTGCCTATCGCCGTTCATTTAGCGAGGGCCTCGGCGTGTTTGAACTGGATCCTATGGGCAAGGCGTCAAAAGAAATGAAAAAACTGGCAACAATGCTGGATTAAGAAAGGCCTATTGCATGTGCGGCGGTTAGTGCAGCAATCAGTGCAGCAGTATTTGTACAGTAACTCAATAAATAAACTACGGGTTTAGAGGTTTATATGAAAATTCTTCGTTGGTTGTTAAGTCATTTTTTCCTTATTCTGCTCATTGTGGTTGTTATTTATGGCTATATGTTCTGGGGTAACCTGGCGGGAGAGGATACGCCAGCAGGAAAAGCCATCGCCTATTTATCCAGTGAGTTTGTTGAAGTTGAAGAGTTCGTTAATGCAATCAAAGCCAAACAGGCGAACCAGTCTGCGGATAAAGCGGTTGCCGGCAATGAGCAGGCTGCTGATCAGGCCGCCAGTGAGTCTGTTGCTGTCGCTGAGGAAGCGGAGCGCAATATCCCGGCGCCAGTCAATACCCGTGTTGAAGTTCCCCAGGTGACAATCAGTTACAGCCATAACAAGACGCGCATACAGCAGAACGCTGAGGGTTTTATCGCTATTGAGGAAGAGCGTGAAAAGCAGAACACCGATGAGCCGCTGGCGGTCGCGGTCAGTGAACCGGTAGCAGATACTGACACTGCCCGGGCATTGGCAAACAGCCAGGAAAAGGCGGATATCGAAGTGCAGAATCCGGTGCAGCAGGCTGAGCTAGAGGTGGTTGCCGTCGAGGAAAAACCGGCCTTTGTTCCTGCCGAAGTCGAAAAACAGCTGAACAATGTTGACCGGCATGGCAAGGTAATCAACCCGGCACAACAGGATGATCGTGTCCGTGCAACCTGGATCACGGCAAGAAAATCGTTTTATCAACGTAAATATGAGCTGTCTGAAAACAGTTACCGCAAGGTTATTGAAAGTACGGAAGATAATTTTGACGCCTATGGTGAACTGGGTAATGTCTATTTCAACCAGGGCAAAAAACAGCAGGCTGCGGCTGCCTACTATGAAGCCGCGGCTATTCTGGTACGTAAAGGCCAGGTTCAGCGTGCAAGAAGTTTAATGGGCCTGTTGCGCCACCTGGACAAGTCCAAAGCGAGTGAGTTACAGAAGTTAATTGATTCGACCGTCTCATAACAGAGGTTTTTATATGTTTTATGCGTTACGTAATTTATTTGCTTTAATCGGTGTTGTTGCTGTTGTTGCTGCAATTGTCGTTGCTGTCAAAATGGCACCGATGAAGCAGGTTTTTGATTCTTTTGATGATAAAGCCATTGATGTTTACAGTGAGATGATGGGAAAAATTCTCGAGACCGGTAATGCCGCAGAAGCAACGGTCTGGAAAGTGAAGGTCAATGATGATCTGACTGCGGCCGATGTTGAAGAAACCATGCGTTTTGTCGCTAACGAACACAACATTAAAAATGTCGGCGAACTGCCTTTGTCCAAACAGATAGAAGCAATGTCCGGCAAGAAGTCACGCTACCTGAAGATCTTTATGTTCTGTAATGCGCTCACCGCAGCACAAATGCTGGAGTACAGTGATGCCTATTCAGCGTACCTGCCATGCCGCATCAGCATGGTTGAGGATAAACAGGGGCAGCTATGGCTATACTCATTGAACATGGATGCCATGATCTATGGCGGAACACCATTGCCACCGGCTTTGAAAGAAGAAGCTGAAGGCGTCAAGGAAATTATACTAGATATTATGAATCGAGGCGCCGAAGGCGACTTTTAAGATGACAGACAAGAAGAAAACAGATGAGTCGCCGGCAAAAAAAGCGACCACTGCCAAAAGTGCCGGCAGCAAGCCCGCAGCAAAGACCGGGAAATCGGCATCCAGAACTGAATCCATCCCGGTAAAAACATCGCCGGCAATTGAAAAGGCGGCGGCGTCAAAAGAATCGGATATGAAGTCGGCGGCAAAAAAAATCAGTGAGCTGGATAAAAAGTCGGCCGATAACTCAATTAAATCCAGAAAAAGCGGCGATGACCTGAAGGCACGTGCCAACGAGGCAAGAAAACGTGCCCAGGAAAAGATTCTTGAGAAGTCATTTGTCAGTGATCCGCCGGAGGATCCACTGGAAAGGCTGGCCAATACCTTTGATAACAGCGCCCGGCGCTGGGAAATGGTGGTTTATCCATCGTTGTTTGCTTTTGTGCTGCTGGCCGGCTACGGCTTCTTTCTGATCTACCGCCTGACACATGATATCGCTACCCTGTCCCAGTCAGTAACGCATATGGCCGTGATCGTCTCGGATGCTATGCCGCGTATGACAAAAGACCTGAATGTGATGACCGGTAGCATGGATAACATGACGGGTAACATTGAAGGCATGACAACAGAAATTGTTTCCATGTCCAGCCAGATGAACAGCCTGACACCGATGAGTAAAAATATTCAGAGCATGACCCATAATATCGGCAGTATGAACCGCTCGGTCTATGGCATGCAGCGTGATATGCACGGCATGAATCGTACGGTTTCCAGTGGGCCGTTTGGTATGATGAATGATATTATGCCATTCAGTTCAAATACCAACGTACCGCCACCGGTGCAGCCGTCACCGGTCTGGCCGTCTTATAACCCGGTACCTTATCCACGCTATCCACAGGCCAAGCGACCGGCCCCGGCCGCCCGCCCGGCAACACCAGCCAGGCAGGCTGCGGCAGTTGTCCAGCCAGAGAAAAAACCGGAAGTGACCATGCCCGGCGCAAGCCCGGTCTCGGTCAAGAAAACAAGTGATAAAAAACCGTTAACAGAAGGTAAGTAAGCGGATGTTAAACCGCCCAGATAAATCAATTCGCGAGCGTTTGGCAAAACTGGAAACGCATTTGAATAATGAAAATCCGTTATTGCTGGACGTGGTTTCACGTTTTAAAAAACTTGATACGGTGGCCTATAAAATGGGCCTGCTGGATACCAGCGAATCCTATGCCACCAATATCCCGTGGTGGCCGCTGGTTTCCATCCTGGGAACCTTTTCTGCCGGTAAATCATCTTTTATCAATAATTTTCTGGGTGATAAATTACAACTCACGGGCAACCAGGCCGTCGATGACAAGTTTACCGTTATTACCTACAGTAATAGCAAGGAAAACCGTGTATTACCCGGTATTGCCCTGAACTCGGACCCGCGTTTCCCGTTTTACCAGATGAGCGATGAAATTGATAAAGTCGCCAGTGGTGAAGGCCGGCGTATTGACGCCTACCTGCAAATGAAAACCTCGCATTCAGACAAGCTCAGCGGAAAAATCATTATTGACTCGCCCGGGTTTGATGCGGACGAACAGCGCAATGCGATCTTGCGTTTAACCGATCATATCGTTGACCTGTCAGACCTGGTGCTGGTGTTTTTTGATGCCAGGCATCCGGAGCCGGGTGCCATGCAGGATACGCTGGACCACCTGGTCGGTAATACCATCAGCCGTAGCGACTCGGAAAAGTTCCTGTACATACTTAACCAGATCGATACCGCTGCCCAGGAAGATAATCCGGAGGCTGTTGTTGCAGCCTGGCAGCGTGCACTGGCGGCGAAAGGGCTGACAGCCGGCCGTTTTTATTCAATCTATAATACAGACCTTGCGGTACCTATCGAGGATGAAGCGGTACGCAAACGCTTCGAGCACAAGTGCGAGCAGGACAAGGCGGCTATTTTTGAGCGCATTCACCAGGTCGAAGTGGAGCGCTCCTACCGTATTGTCGGCGCCCTGCAGACCATTGCCGGTGATATAGAACATCAGGTCGTGCCGGTGGTAAAAGAAGCCATGCGCAAGTGGCTGAAGATGGTGCTGATGCTGGACGGGCTGGCCTTTGCCCTGTTTTTGGGCGTGATGTTTATATTGGGGCAGTGGTTTGATGTGTGGTCGCTGTTCTCCTATGACTTTACCAATGAGACCGTCACCTCTGCAATCAAGCTGGGCCTGACTATTGCCGGTTTTGTCGCAGTGCATTTCACTGCGCGCCGTTTTGCTGCCAGAACCATTGCCAGAAAAATTATTACCACGATAACGCTGGAGAAAAGTCTGGACGGTAAATCCCGTGAAGCCATAACCCTGGCTGGAAATATTAAAAACGCTTTTCTGAAAAATACGCAACCACTGCGCAGTATTTTCCGTCCGGTACCTGTCGGCTGGTCGATCCGTTCCAAACGTGCACTGACCCAGGTGGATGCGGATGCCTGTGAATTTATCCAGACCATGAATGACCGTTATACACGGCCATCCGGTGAATCCGAGAAACTGGAGAGTGTTGCCACTGCACAAGCTGATGCAGCAGAAGCCGCTACAGACGTTGCAGGGCAGCAGGAAGTGGAAACAGAAACCCGAGCTGTATAAAAACAAAAGGCAGTTTTTTTACCACAGAGCACACAGAATTTTTTATAATTTTTAACCACGCCGAAGGCGTGTTAAAAACAATCAAAAAGCTTTTCTCTGTGCGCTCAGTGGTGATATGTTTTTTACCCGTTATCCGCCGATTGTTCTTCGGCCGGTGTTGCCAGGCACTGTCCGAGTTTGACCTCTGCTTCGGCGACAATATTGTCCGCAATTTTCATTTTATCGGTTGATAACACGATAACCGTTGACCCCAGGTTGAACCGTCCCATTTCTTCCCCGCGTTTCAGCTCGATATTTTTATCACTGTAATCAAAGCGTTTAATGCGTTTGGCTTCGCTGGTAATCAAACCGTGCCAGATGGTTTCCATGGCGGAGACATTGATTGCGCCCACCAGTATCATGGCCATCGGTCCCTGTTCGGTTTCAAAATAACAGACACAGCGCTCATTGCGGGCAAACAGCCGGGGAATGTTTTCCACCACGAAGGATGCCACGCTGAACAGGCGCCCCGGAATGTATTGCATGTGCTGCAGTTTTCCGCTGGTCGGCATGTGAATACGGTGGTAGTCCCTGGGTGACAGGTACAGGGTGGCAAAGTTGCCGTTTCTGAAGATTGTCTCCAGCTTTTCATCACCGCCCAGCAGTTCCAGCAGGCTGTACTGCTGGCCTTTTGCCTGGAATATGCGGCCGTCTTCTATTGCCTGCGCCTGGCTAACGGCACCGTCAACCGGACATATCCAGTTTTTCTCGTTTTTATCCAGCGGCCGGCATTCGGGTTTCAGGGCACGGGTAAAAAAAGCATTCAGTGACTCGTAGGCGAACATGTCCTCTTCAACCGCTTCATGCATTTTTACCGGGTTTAGATTGGTGTAAATACGGATGATCAGGTTCTTCAGGGGTACCCAGCGGATACGTGCACCGCCATACATCAACCAGCTGATGGCGTGATGCGGCAGAATATAAAAAAGCGTGGCGAGAATTTTTTCTTTCATAAAAACGATGTTGCCTGTCTAGGGTTTGAGGACGTTGACCGGGATGGTTTTTGTCTGTCCGTCACCGGTATTGAATTTAATAGTGACCTGATCACCGGCTTTTAACGGCCGCTTCGGGTTAAATAACATCAGGTGAAGTCCGCCGCTCTTTAACTGAACATTGCTGTTTGCCGGAATGCTCAGGGTTTCATGGTAAACCATGCTGGCGATGCCGTTTTCATGGATGGTTTCATGAAATTCGATATTGCTGAATATTTCAGATTGCGCACCGACTATTTCGATGCGCTCTGTGCCTGGATTCTTCAGGTTCATGTAAGCCACCATTACCTTGCTGACCGGTGGCGCCTGGGCTATCCAGGCGTCTTCGACAATCAGGGACGACTCGTCCGCGTAAGCAGGAACAATGATATTGCTGACAATCAATAATAAGGCGGCAAAATAAGGGTTGTTCATAACCGGTCCGGGTATTACAGGAGAAGGGGGCGGGAAGCACGGTTGATTATAATCGTTCACGGCCCTGTATGGAAGCGAGTGGTTTAGTGCAGCCTGAAATATTGTGTACAATACAGCCATGATCGATAAACGTGAAATAGCCAATGATCTAGTGACCCTGCGTGATTTGATCCGCTGGGGTACCAGCCAGTTCAATGCGGCTGAGCTGAATTTTGTGCAGGGCATGCCCAGCGCAATTGATGAGGCGGTTTACCTTTGTTTAAGCGCGTTGCATCTGCCGCCGGACTTCAGCGTGGAATATTTTGACTGTGTGCTCACCATGGATGAACGCATGCGGGTGCTGGGCCTGTATCAACAGCGAATCGAACAGCGAAAACCGGCCGCCTATATTACCAATGAGGCCTGGTTTGCCGGTTTGAATTTTTATGTGGATGAACGGGTATTGATTCCCCGTTCGCCCATTGCCGAGTTGATCCAGCAGCAGTTTGCCCCGTGGATAATGCCGCAACAGGTACATAATATTCTTGACCTTTGTACCGGCAGCGGCTGTATCGCCGTTGCCTGTGCCTATGCTTTTGAACAGGCACAGGTTGACGCCAGTGATGTTTCTGCCGATGCCCTGGCGGTGGCTGAAATCAACCGGCAGAACCATGGACTGGAGCAGCGCCTGCAGCTGATTGAGTCCAACCTGTTTACCGCTATTCCTGAAAAGCGCTATGACATTATCGTCAGTAATCCACCCTATGTTACCGAACAGGAAATGTCGCAGCTGCCGGCAGAGTTTGACTTTGAACCCGGTTCGCTGGCACTGGCAGCCGGTGAAACCGGCATGGATATCGTTCTGCCCATGCTGATACAGGCGGCCGATTACCTGAGTGATGAGGGCATACTGGTGGTCGAGGTCGGTTATTCACAGCCGGAACTGGAGCAGTTATTGCCCGAAGTACCGTTTTTCTGGGTGGATTTTGAATATGGCGGTGACGGCGTGTTTGTTCTAACGGCAGAGCAGTTGCGTGAGTACCAGGAGCCGTTCAGGCAGGCTTTGGTTGAGATAAGCTGATTTTTTCCGCAAATGAACGCGAATCAACGCAAATGTTTTTATATGTCATCCTGAGCGTAACGCAGTGAAGTCGAAGGATCTGGTGTCCTTTATAACCCGCAGCATAAGATCCTTCGGCTACGCTAAAGCTCCGCTCAGGATGACATCATCCATTTGCGTTGATTCGCATTCATTTGCGGAAAAGCAGTTTTTTCTTTACTTTCTTCACAGCTAATAAAAGTCTTGAGTGTGTTAACATTTAAAAAAATAAAATTACTGTTTACAAAATATTATGTCAGGAAATTCAATAGGAAAACTGTTCAGTGTCACCACCGCCGGTGAGTCACATGGCGCCGGGTTAATCGGCATCGTTGACGGCTGCCCGCCGGGTATTGAGCTGGGCGAGGAAGATTTACAGCTTGACCTGGACCGGCGCAAACCCGGCACTTCCCGTCATACCACGCAGCGCCGCGAGGACGATATAGTCAGGATTTTCTCCGGGGTGTTTGAAGGTAAAACCACCGGCACCCCGATCGGCCTGGTGATTGAAAATACCGACCAGCGGTCAAAAGATTACGGCAATATCATGGACCGGTTCCGCCCCGGCCATGCGGATTATACCTACCAGCAGAAATACGGCATCCGGGATTATCGCGGCGGTGGCCGTTCCTCGGCACGTGAAACCGCGATGCGGGTGGCGGCCGGCGGTATTGCCAAAAAATTCCTGAAAGACCGTTATGGTATCGATATCTACGGTTACATGTCTCAACTGGGACCGATTGAAATGCCGATGCTGGACAAAAACGAAATCAATAACAACGCCTTCTTCTGTGGCGATGCGGCTAAAGTTACCGAGCTGGAAAGTTATATGGACGCTTTGCGCAAGGAGGGCAATTCAGTCGGCGGCAAGATTACCGTGGTTGCCGAAAATGTACCACCGGGCCTGGGCGAACCGGTATTCGACCGCCTGGATGCCGATATTGCTCATGCCATGATGGGCATCAATGCTGCCAAGGGCGTGGAAATTGGTGATGGTTTCGCCTGTGTTACTGCTAAAGGTACCGAGTTTCGTGATGAGATTACGCCGGATGGATTTAAAACCAATCATGCCGGTGGCGTACTGGGTGGCATATCATCCGGCCAGCATATCGTGGCACACACGGCATTCAAACCGACTTCCAGTATCCGCCTTTCCGGTGATACCGTGGATGTTAACGGCAAGCCCATTGACGTGGTGACCCATGGCCGCCATGATCCCTGCGTCGCTATCCGCGCTACGCCAATCTGTGAAGCCATGCTGGCAATAGTATTGTGTGACCACATGCTGCGCCAGCGCGGACAGAATATGGACGTGCATTCACAGACGCCGGTTATTCCACCGCAGAGTTAGCAACAAGCCTGGATAACTTATCCGCAAATAAACGCAAATATTTGTAAGCGAAATAAGCCGCAGATAAACACAAATGGATTATGTCATCCTGATCGGAGCTTTAGCGTAGTCGAAGGATCTTATGCTCCAGGTTTATAAAGGTACACCAGATCCTTCGATCTTCACTGCGTTATGCTCAGGATGACAATATAAAAAGCTGAGTTTATATGTGGAAAAATAACTCTTTTCTTTGTGCTTTTTGCGTCATTTTTGGCTAAAAAATAATGATCAATAATTCAGCCGTTCCCTACTGGCGACTCAGCAGTTTCTATTTTTTCTATTTTGCCTCTCTGGGCATTCTGGTTCCCTACTGGAGCCCGTATCTGAAATCGCTGGGTTATAACAGCCTGACCATCGGCAGCCTGGTGGCCATTCTGCCGGCTACCAAGCTGGTAGCACCCTATATCTGGGGCTGGCTGGCGGACCATACCCGGCGGTCCATGTTAATTATCCGCGTCACCAGCATCCTGGCGTTACTCAGCTTCTCACTGGTCTTTATCAACCAGCAACTGTGGTGGCTGGCATTTGCCATGCTGCTGTTCAGCTTTTTCTGGAATGCCACGCTGCCACAGTTTGAGGCCATCACCCTGAACCACCTGGGTAACGACAGTCACCGTTACAGCATGATCCGCCTGTGGGGGTCACTGGGCTTTATCGTTATCGTGGTATTGATGGGAAGCCTGCTGGAAACCAATGACGCGGACATCATTCCACTGGTGGTACTGATCAGTTTCGTTTTTATTGCGGTCAGCAGTTTTACGGTGCCGGAAAAACTAAATGCCCCGCATGCAAGTCACTCGCCGATCTGGCAGGTAATCAAACAGCCGAAAGTGCTGGCCTTCCTGGCGGTGTGTTTTCTCATGTTGTGCAGCCATGGCCCGTATTACACCTTTTACACTATTTACCTGGATGGCCTTGGCTACAGTTCTAACATGATCGGCATTTTGTGGGCGGTCGGGGTGCTGGCGGAAGTGGTAATCTTCCTGTTGATGCACCGTTTGCTGCCACAATACGGTGCCCGCAAACTGCTGCTGGTTACCCTGTCACTGACCACCTTGCGCTGGCTGCTGATCGGTTTTTATGCGGACGACCTGGTCATATTATTTATCGCGCAGTTGCTGCACGCCTTTTCATTCGGCGTATTTCACTCGGTCGGTATTTCCCTTGTGCATGAGTATTTCACCGGTAGCCACCAGGGCAGGGGCCAGGCGCTTTACTCCAGTACCAGTTTCGGTGCCGGGGTGGCTGTAGGGACGCTTGCCAGTGGAATGGTCTGGGACCTGTGGGGTGCGGAGGTGCTGTTCACGCTGGCTTCATGCTGTACCTTGCTGGCAAGCGGTATTGTATGGAAATTTATTTATCGCTAGGGATACTCTGAATAAGTGTCATTCAGAGCGCAGCGAAGAATCTTATGCTCCGTAAATATCTGATTGCTCAGTGGTATAAGATCCTTCGACTTCGCTCAGGATGACAAATAAGGACTTATTCAGAGTATCCCTAGGTTATTGCCAGTGCTGAATAGAAAATCTGCCGGCTATCGCAGAATAAACGCATTTTCTTGATTGAAGTTATGATGCTGGCGGTAAAATAAGGCTATAAAGGCTGTCGTGGCGGAGCCGGGTGCTGCTGAATGCATACCAGGCATTATTCTCCGTTTCAATTCCTGTAATAGAGGCAACGAGAAAGCTATGAAATCAAGTAATGAACACTGGGATCAGATTTTTTCAGGTGCAGAGGATTCAAAACTGGGATGGTATGAAAAAGATGCTTCCAGGACATTTGATTTGCTTAACGAAATTCCGCAATGGGGCGATTCCACAATGTTTGTTCCCGGCGTGGGGACTTCCGTTTTAATTGAAGAGCTGCTGTCCCGCGGTGCCACGCTGGTGCTCAATGATATCAGCAGTGAGGCGATAAACAGTGTCAAGTGCCGGCTGGGTGACAGCAGTAAAAATATTCACTGGCTTTGCCAGGATATTTCCCAGCCACTGCAGCAGACTGTCCCTGATATCGATATATGGGTTGACAGGGCGGTGCTGCATTTTCTGACCGATGAAGACGATATAAAAGGCTACTTTGACAATGTAAAAGCAGCATTGAAACCGGGTGGTTATGCCATGTTCGCCGAGTTTTCAAAAACGGGTGCGGAGAAGTGTGCGGGTCTGACGCTGCACCGCTATGATGTCGCGGAACTGTCGGACAGGTTAGGGGAGTCGTTTACACTGGTATCTCACTTTGATCACGTCTACATAAATCCTCATGGTGATCCGCGGCCCTATATTTATGCCCTGTTTAAAAGAGAGAAATAGAATCGTGGCACTCACGGATTACAGCAGTATCGCAGACATGTAAAAGGAAGTTGCCGGCAGAGTGGCAGTATGCAGTCTGAATCGAAAACAAACCGCGGTTAATAACTGTTTTCCGCCTTTGCCCGCATGCGCTGGGTATGGCAGTCGCGCGCGTCCTTGACCATATAGTTTTCACCGCCATGACGAAAACCGATCTTGCTGTAAAAATGCTTAAGCTGATGCTTCAGTTCA
>JAJRTD010000012.1 GCA_024278435.1 Gammaproteobacteria bacterium
ACTGGCCTGCGGGTTTTCAACCAGGCACTGGCGTGTCCAGCGTGCCAGGGTGTCAAGTTCACTACGCGTATCCTTGCAGGCTACTTTTATTACATTCCCGGCGCCAGGATGGCTGCTCTGCTGCACCTGGCTGATATCCGTTCCGCTGGCCTGTAGCGGTTGCAACAACGCCTGCTGCTGCGGGGTCAGACGGTCGAAACCCAGTAGCCATATTTTTCTGTTTTGTACCTGAGCCGGCAGTTCGGTTGTACACAACTCAGCGGCCATCTGCGCCATGGTGACCCAGTTTTTTTTCTGGCAAAGAGTCATGAAGGCGCCGGCCCACTGGAAAAAAGCCGCCGCATCACTGTTTACAGAAAAAGTGTTTTTATCTAATGGTAGCTGCCAGCCGTGGATTAATTGCCAGGCCTGCAGCGCACGATGCACCGTCGCGTTGAGCTGCTGCAGTGGATTATCTTTCAGGCTGTCGGCAATAACCTGTTTCCACAGCATTTGTTCCTGGACATTATTTAATACCAGTGGCAGGGAAGCATCGCTACTGATCAATGCGGCTTCCCAGAGGTTTTGCAGCCAGGCGGACCAGGGCAGAATCTGCGGTGTTGGCCAGACCTCCAGGCCTTTTTCCTGCTGCGCCAGCTCATATTGCCGGCGGACGCTGGCGGCCTGGCGCTTGTTTGCAGTCAGCAGCAACGCGCCTTGCTCAAGCGCCTGCTGTAATTCTGTACGGGTAATGGTCTGCTGATTAATCAAGTGGGTTCAGCATCTGCGGCTAGCGTTTAATACTGCCGGGCTCGGGATTGTTACAGCCAAGCCAGGCAAAACCCTGCTCCAGGGTTTCAAACAGCTCGACATCATGGCCCAGCTGCTGCGCCAGCCGGCGGTGTATTTTTGCCAGCTGTATTATCTCGGGGTGGCTTAAAACCAGTGCCGTGCGAAACTTGCCGACATTGATCCCGATACCGGTATTAATTTCCGCAATGCGTTTTATATCATCTTCGGTAACGGTCACCGACTCAACATCCTCATCATAGTACAGCTGGCTGAAGCCTTCCTTTACCTCGCCCACATTTCGACTGTCTATCTGCCAGAAAATGCCGTTTATAAAACTTTGCGGCTCAACGATACCGCTCATCCTGCCGACAATCAGGGTGCCGTCATTGTAAACTTTAGAATCGAACATCGTTAGAGAAAACCCAGTTATATATTTGCATAATGCCTGTCAAAGTATATAGCGTTACACACCATCTTGCTGTCATGAACCTTCGGCATCAGCCGTAATCACCTTTGCTTTATACTGCCTGAGATCAGGCATGGTCATACCCACCCGGGCATTAATGTATGTTGGATCCGCGATCGTGTAAGACAATCCGCGGTAGCTGACCGCATCACCTTTTACTGTCTGCCTGAAGTGAACCGCGGTAGCAACATGTCCCGGATATTCTACGCCAACTACCTCGAGGTTTAACAGGCTCCTGACCAGCCAGGCAAAAAGTATCGCACGATCCTCACAGTCGGAATATGGATAAAACAGGGTTTCTTCCGGAAACAGGTAGTTCTCCTCTCCAAACTGTTTTTCATCGGTTTCATATTCCAGTGCCGTTTGTACAAAGCGCAGTAAAAAATTCACTGCCTGCTGCTCCGACATGCCCTGCATATACGCTGCCAGCTGCTTTTGTAACGGTGTTGCCGTTGGTTTATAAACAGCCGAGCCAAAATACATCGGCAAACCCAGCTGCGGGTAGCTATGGAAAAACTTGATACGGCCACGATCATAATTCACATCAATATTGTACTGCTTGCCTTCGAAGCTGAATGACAGGTGCCGGCGCCCAGGCTGGTCACTGGAACCGGCCACCTCCGTCACCCGCATGTCAAAATCGTTTGTCACCTCCGGGTATTCCCCATCATAGGTAAAAACCCGGCCGGGCTGTCGAGGTTTGCCATCAAATGCCACAGCGTAATAACGCTTGCCGCTGAAGGTAAAATACGGCACCTCAAACATTTCCTGACGCGAGGGCAGCAGCAGATAAACCGCTGTATCGTTGTAAGCCACCCTTGCCCGGTAACCGGATTTCGTCATCAGGAACCAGCTCAGCAGTGCACTTTCATTGCGCCGTTTATGGTTGATGTTTTCAGCCAGCTGATAAATCAGGGCAGCATAGGCCCAGTCATTTAACTGCAGCGCCTGCTTCTGCGCCTTGAGTTGCTGCAACAGGTCCTCATAATCGGCCCGGCTTAACGACGACCAGTAATCACTGATTGTCTCTTTGTTCATCCGCTGCCTTACAGTCTTTGTCAGGCGGTCATCAAAATAGAAAACCAGTGCTTTGCCGAAAAAATTAATATCCGCCCTTTTACCCCTGGCCCTGACCACGGGTGGCGCAACCACCGGTTTTTTCACCGCTTGCGTATCCGGCACGATTACCGATACCGGCTTCACATCCGGCTGCCCGGCATCCGGTGACAGCGGAACATCCGGGGCCACCGGTATACTCACCGGTTTTGGCGTTTCATCACGCACCTCGCCTTTGACGATATCAACAGCTTTCCACTGCGCTTTCAGAAAGGCGGTAAATTCTTTATCCCGCTTGTCCCTGTAGTCCTGGAATTCTTTTTGCTGCACCTGCAGACCTGCCGACTGCTGCTGCATCCATTGCTGAAAATCATCGTTCGCGTTGGTGGTCGCGCTACACGACAACAAAACCAGGACTATCCAGCCGTTACTAAAATTTAATGCTTTCATTTTTCCTCCCGATAAAATACGGGCATTAAAAAGCCGGCATCCGAGCAGTCGGAAACCGGCTTTTTAAATAAACATAAACGCTGCTTATTGTTTCATATTGGCAATGGCCGCCGCCAGTTCGTCCTGGCCTTTTTGCGCTTTAAACTGCTGCCATAATGCGCGGTCATTTCCCATACTGGTTCTTAGCGCATTTTCTGTTGCCTGGGCAGCCATCGCTGCGTCCATGCCGACCAGCACATACAAGGCACCGTTGGGGCTGGTCCGGGTTTTAATGATTTTACTTCCGACCAGTGACTCATCTGTAATCTGTTTGGTTACTGATGTATTTACCTTGTCGACGGTTTCACTGTCTGCCGCACCGGTTGTTTCGGCATACTGCTTGACCATGTTCTGTACGTGTACCTTCATTGCCTGGGCCAGTTGTACACGTGCATCGGTTGCCGCCATGTTTTTCATAAAGCTGTGGCCGGCAGCCGATTTTTCTGCCACGCCGACGGCGGAAACTTCAACACCCTCCACGGGTTGATCACAAATCCACCCTGGTGCTGAAGCGTTCGGTGCATCGGGGAATACGCAGTCAGGCGCCGCCTGCTTTACTTCATCGGAGCCGCAGGCTGATAATAACATCGTCATTGCAAACAGTCCGGCTAATACGCCCTTTCCCTGCATTGTGCTATTCACTTTCATATCTTTATCTCCTAAATATTTATTGCTTGAAATACCGGTAGTATTTTCACTGTATTATTTTTTTGATTCCTTCGCAACAAGATAATTAACGATCTTGATTAAATTATCATATGACCCGGCCATTGACCCACTGGTCATATACTTGCCGTTAACGGCAACAGTCGGTACACCATGTATCCTGTAGGCAGTCTGTTTCTTTTTGGCTTTTCTGACCATGCCATCGACAGCAAATGAATTCGCTTCTTCAAGAAATTTCTTTTTATCAACGCCATTCCTTGCCAGGAATTCTGCAATCAGGTTCAGGTTGTTCAACTTGATTTTATCCTTGTGGATAGCCTCGAATATTTTTCCATGCACATCTTCAATAACGCCCATGTTTTTCAAGGCATAATAAGCGCGCGCCTGCTGCTCCCAGTC
>JAJRTD010000133.1 GCA_024278435.1 Gammaproteobacteria bacterium
CATCGCCAGTGTGGTCAGTGAACCGACCAGCCCCTGCTCACCGGCTTTGCTGAACCACTCGATGGCCTGTGCCGCATCTTTTTCCACACACTCGCCTTCCATATACATAAAACCCAGGCCATGCTGGGCAATGGCATGGCCCTGCTCGGCAGCCGCCCGCATCATTTCTGCCGCTTTGGCTTCGTTTACCACCGTACCCAGGCCATTCTGGTACATAATGGCACAGCGGTGCTGTGATTCAGCATCACCGTTTTCTGCCAGCGGCCCCAGAAACTGCATTGCCTGTTTGAAGTTTTTGGCTTCAAAGGCAGCTATACCACTGGAAAAACTGGCGTCCATATCGCTGATATCGATATTTTCACTGGAATTTTCGTTGTTTGTCTGTTCTGTCATATCCGGGCTCTTGAAATAAAACAAGTAGTTTATCACGCCTGTATTCAAGGCATATATCAATAAGTATCTATAAATTGACGGCATTCAACCTGAAAAATTCAGGGTTATCTGCCGATAAAAACAGCCGGTATAGCCATAAGAAGTAACACACAGGCAGGTATCTGGAATTCTGCTAATATACGCGGACGAAAACCGGTGGTTTCGGATCAGGGCGGGAATATCATTGCTGACTATCCCCGAGCGCGCTGACCGACTCCCTCTAAAGGGATAGTGTCTGCGCATTCCAAAATCCGCTCACACTAGGTATAATTTGCCCCCAAAATCGATTGTTCTTAATGAGCACTCGGAAGAACCAATGTTGTGGCCAGTACGGTTTCAACGATACTTGAAACATGTCTAGAAACCCTATGAGGAGACAAAGATGAACCAAGATTACTACAATGCAGTAACCAAAATGGAAGAAGCTGGTGTTGACCCGGAATACATCGTTGGCTGGGAAGGTGGTTATGTATTAAACCCGCCACGTGAGGAACAGCGCGTTACTGAAGCTTATGAAGCCGGCTACGAAGACGGTAAAGCTAAAAATGCTGATAACTTCAGCAAATGGGCTAAATAAGTAACATTAGCTGTTACCCATAAAAAAAACCGGTGCAAGCGCAAGCTTCACCGGTTTTTTTTATGGCTGCGGATAAAAATATAAAAATTTCACCATAGAGGCACAGAGGACTCAGAGAAAGGCTTTTTATTGTTCACCGCGCCTTTGGCGCAGTGAACAAAGTAAAACTCTGTGTCCTCTGTGGTGAATATTCTTCTTTATCTAAAGCATCCCCCGCAAAATCCGTTTCATCGCCTTCATGGCATCGGGAATTTCGATATCAATCACCTGGTCGGGAACCCATTTGTTGTCCTTCTCGCCCATCACGTCACGCACATGGTTGCCGACGCAGCGACGTACCTGGAAGCCGGGATCAAGATCACCATCAAAGGTAAAGTCGGAATACTCGGCCATGCGCTGGTTCATCAGCTGGATATACTCGCCACGAAAATCGGTTTCTTTATCCTCCGTCAGATCCCGACGGTTATCATGCATGGTCTTGGCCAGGTTCAATGCCAGCGCGGTAATCAGCGCCTGGCGGTCTTCCGGGGAATAATCCTTGCCGGAAAGAATACGGTCAATCACGTGTACAAAAAACACGGTGAATTCAGCAATAACATTGAGGCGCTGAAAGTTGGTATCGGTCTCAAAACCCTCGTTTTCCATGTGCATGACATTGGCGCTGGCGACCTTCCACAGGTTAAAACCCAGTACACTGCCGGTTTCCTCCGGGGTGCGAACCTTGTCTTTATCGTTCCACTTGTTTTTAACTCGAATTTTCATGAACTACCTCAATGAACTCAATGCATAGATACCGGCCAAATAGTATACTGGATAGCCTTGGCGATTAACTACGTTCCCAGAATGGATATACAGCAACTTATCAATAATGTGCAGTTAAACTGCCATATTTCGGATGCCAGACATGCTGGAAACTACACCCTGTGCGTGTACCTGTTAAAAATGCGTGAATTCTACCGCTGGGAGCAACAACACACCTTCAGCGACCCGCTGTCCCGCGAAGACATCGGCAACTGGCTGAGTGAACGCGAGAACCTATGGCAAAGCCTGGAAGACCATGACTACCATGCCATCGAGATTGACAGCACAAGCTACGACCCGTTTGATTCACAGCAGATCAATGAAATCATCAATACGCAAAGCCTTATCTACAGCGCCGGTTACGGGGTCAAGGACAAACCGCATTTCTTTATTGCCGAGCTGAAGCAGAAAAAACAGCTGAACGACTACACCATTTATATCAGCGACCGGGAATACGCCCGCGACCTGACATCGCCGCCGGCAATGAGCCAGCACAAAACCATTTATATCCGCCGCGAATCCTTTAAACGCATGATCTGGGAACGCACCGAGGAATGGCGCTGGAACAAACCGGAAAATGCCATGGCAAGAGCCATCCGCTGTTACGACTTTGAACAGGATCTGGAAGGCTCGCTGTCGAGAATGACTGACAACGAACTGGATGCGGCGGTATTGCATGAGATCGGCGAGATCCAGGCCGGGGAAAATCTCGATGGCTGGCAGCAGATGATGGCGGACATCAGTTTTACCCAGGCCGAGATCATGGCGCGTGCGGTACGCGATCATTATGCCGACACCCTGCATACCCTGCCGACCCTGATAAAAAACAATAACCGCGCATCCATGCATTTCTATTTTGCCAACCTGACCAATATGCGAAAACATATTTTTCCGTCACTGATGGATGCCTATAACCAGTGGTGTGACCGTAATGATATAAGCGCCATTGAAAAAACGGTGGCCACTGCACTGCATCACTGGAGAGATATTGCCGGGCAGATACTTGCTTTACATCAACAGGATAGTGCGCAATGCAGTGCTAGAATTGAAGCCCTGGTAAAAGACAACCATATTTAATTACAACCACACTAAAAGCCCTGTATTAATGCAGGGCAGCGGCGAATTCATTCGCACTTTAGTGGTTAATCTTAACTCCGTTGTGCGAATACATTCGCACCTGCTGATAACATAATGAAAACTGAAGACAAAACAATCCATGAAGTAAAACCCGGCAGCTTTATCTTTGAAAAACACAATGCCCTGGCACTGGATATCTGCCAGGAAATGATCCGGCGTTTTGAACAGGATACCGAGAACCAGTATCCCGGCCGTATCGGCCAGACCTTTACCGAAGACCAGAGCATGAAGCGTTCCACCGATCTGGTCACCAGCGGCAAGGAAAACTGGAAAGACCTGGACAACGAGCTGTTTCGCTCACTGGGCCTGGCACTTCGTGAATTCCGCGAAAGCTACCCGTTTTTCAAGGCCCCGTTCAAGGATAACGGCTACGCTATCCAGCGCACCAATCCCGGTGAGTATTATCACTGGCACATTGATGGCGGCAGCCACGATTTCGCCGACCGTCAGCTGGTCGCTGTGTGGTATTTAAACGACGTGGCAGGCCCCGGTGGTGAAACCGAGTTTTCCTGTCAGCAGGTCAAAGTCAAACCGCAGGCCGGAAAGCTGTGCCTGTTCCCGCCCTTCTGGACCCATGAACATCGTGGTGTCACCCTGGAGAAAGGGGTGAAATATATTGCCACTACATGGGTGGTTTTTGCCTGATATTTTTGCCGCAGATGACCGCCGGTAAACACGGATTTTATTGTCATCCTGAGCGTAACGCAGTGCAGCCGATATGTGCAGGATGCACGGTAGTAGGGCAATGCATGGAGCAATTGCCGAAGGATCTTTTTTCGCTATAACCAGAGCGTGACACAAGATCCTTCGACTACGCTAACGCTCCGCTCAGGATGACAGATTATAATTTTCCGTGTTCACCTGCAGATGCAGAAAAAATAATAAAACATAGAACCCCATAAGCTAAGTCTATAAAATCCATCCATGAATATCGTTAATGGTTTGCACTTCAATAATCTACGCGGTGATATTTACGGTGGCCTGACCGCTGCAGTAGTCGCCCTGCCCCTGGCCATGGCCATGGGCGTGGCTTCCGGCGTCGGCCCGATTGCCGGCATGTACGGTGCGATTTTTGTTGGTTTTTTTGCCGCTATATTCGGCGGCACGCCGGCACAGGTATCCGGCCCGACAGGACCGATGACCGTGGTAATGGCAGCCATTTTCACCCAGTACACCGGCATGTTTCCCGACGACCCCATGCAGGGGGCAGCGCTGGCCTTTACCGTTGTCATGCTGGGCGGTTTATTCCAGATTGCCTTTGGCCTGTTAAAAATGGGCAAATATATCGAGCTGGTCCCGCACCCGGTAGTGTCCGGTTTTATGAGCGGCATCGGTGTCATTATCATCCTGCTGCAATTCGGCCCCCTGCTGGGCGCTGAGCCCGACTCCAGACCCCTGCAGGCAGCGCAGTCTATCCCGCACTACATCAGCACCATGGACAGCAGCTCGCTGCTGCTGGGGATCATTGCCTTACTCGTCGTTTACGGCGTACCGGCCCTGCTGCCGAAAGTAAACAAGCTGGCACCGTCACCGCTGCTGGCTCTGTTTGCCGGTACCCTTGTCTACCTGCTGTTTATGCCCGCCGGCAGCACCCCGGTGATCGGTGACATTCCAACGGGCTTCCCGGAACTCCACCTGCCGGTCATTGATCCTTCGCTGATGCTTGAAATGATCGCCTCCGGCCTGACCCTGGCCGGACTGGGCGCCATCGACTCGCTGCTGACCTCACTGGTGGCGGATAACGTGACCCGCACCCAGCACAAGTCAGACCGCGAGCTGATTGGCCAGGGTATCGGTAACAGCATTGCCGGTCTGTTCGGCGGTCTGCCCGGTGCCGGCGCCACCATGCGCACTGTGGTCAATGTCAAGGCCGGTGGCCGCACACCTGTTTCCGGCGCACTGCATGCGGTTATTCTCTTGCTTATCGTGCTGGGCGCCGGCTCACTGGCCAGTGATATCCCCAAAGCCGTGCTGGCCGGTATCCTGATCAAGGTCGGTACCGACATTATTGACTGGGATTATTTAAAGCAGCTGAAACATGCCCCGAAAGCCGGCATTGTCATTATGCTGACGGTGCTGATTATTACGGTCAGCGTCGATTTACTGCTGGCGGTCGGTGTCGGCATGGTGATGGCCAGCTTCCTGTTTATGCAGCGCATTACCGACATGCAGATTGCCAATATGCGTCCCATGACCCGTCCCGGCGAAGAAGTCCCGCTTAACGAGGAGGAAGCACAGATCATGCAACAGGCCGATGGACAGATTCTGCTGTTCCATCTCAGCGGCCCGATGAGTTTCTCTTCCGCGAAATCACTGATCCGGCGCCATGCCGGCATAAGCGGTTACCAGGTCATGCTGCTGGATCTGACCGAAGTCCCCAGCATCGATTTCACTACCACCCGCGCACTGCAGGACATTATTCGCGATACCGTCGACGCCGGCCGCCATATCTTCCTGGTAGGCGCCTGCGACGCCGTCAGACAGATGCTGGAAAAACAGAATGTACTGCGCCATATCGAAACCGAACACCTGTGCCGGCAGCGAATTGATGCCTTGAGACAGGCGCAGAAAATTATCTCCAGCAACAAGCAGTAACAGGGCCACTGTGCTTAATGTGCATTATCATCAGGCAGCCGCAAACCGCGGAAGAATTTGAACAGTATTACCAGCTGCGCTGGCAGCTTCTGCGCGCTCCCTGGGGCCAGCCGCAAGGCTCGGAAAAAGACGCTATTGAGGACGACTGTGTTCACTTTACAGCAATGGACAACGACAAATGCATTGCCGTTGCCCGCCTGCAGTTCAACCCGGATAACGAAGCGCAGGTGCGTTACATGGCGGTCAGCCCACCGTATGAAGGAAAAGGTATCGGTCGCCGCTTAATGGCAGCCATGGAAACACAGGCCGGCGACCGCAGCCATAAAAAAATGATACTTGATGCCCGCGAGTCGGCCCTTGGTTTTTACAAGGCGCTGGGATATGAAATAACCGGGAAAAGTTATCTCCTGTTTAATGAAATCCAGCACTATAAGATGAAAAAAAACCTCTGAAAAACCAGCCGTCGACGATACCGGGCCGGCTACTGGCCCAGGGAACCTCTAAACAAGTACTTAATTGTCATTCTGAGCGCAGCCGAAGGATCTTATGCCACTGTGCAATCAATTGCTTATGGAGTATTAGATTCTTTGCTGCGCTCTGAATGACACTTGTTCAGAGATTCCCTAGCTGAATATCGGACCTAGCGGCTTGACCGATTCATGCTCCATAATAATATCGGTTTCATTGATGTCGCCGGTGATATCGATATTAACCGATTTCACCCCGGGCATGGTGCGCAGGATATAGGCCGCCATCAGCATCAGCAGCTTTTCATTGTCGGTTTCAATTGCAGTTAATAGTTTATTGGCCGCAATCTGGCAGCGCTGCTCGGCATCCGGCTTCTCGACCCAGTCCCTGCTCATCTGCCAGCCCTTATCCATATCGGCATCCAGCTTGTCGAAAAAATCCTTTGCTTCCTGCAGCAGCTTGTCAGGCACGTCAAACGCATTGGTACGACCGTCCACGATGATATTCAGTTTCATAAGGTCAATCTCTGTTAAAATTTGCAGCCATTATTATACTTGAACACGGTTATTGAAAATATGCTTGTTACTATCCCTGAAGTACTAAACAAAGAAGACATCAGTGTTATTCAGGACCTGATGGGCACCGCCAACTTTCGCGAAGGAGCAGCCACCGCCGGCAGTGAGGCCAAACGGGTTAAAAACAACCATGAAATGTTTATCTCGGAAGTCGAAACCCAGCGCCTGAATAACCTGGTAATGGGCAAGCTAGTACGCAACCCGACCTATATCGCCACGGCATTCGCCGCCCGTATTGCGGCTCCGATCTACGCAAAGTATAGCGCAGGCATGTATTACGGTAACCACGTCGATGACCCGGTTATGGGACCGCCTAACCAGCGTTACCGCTCCGACATATCCATCACCATCTTCCTCAATGAACCGGAGGCCTATGAAGGCGGAGAGCTGGTGATATCCACCGCTTTTGGCGAGCAGAAAATCAAGCTCAACGCCGGCGATGCCGTGGTCTACCCCTCCTCCAGTACCCACCGGGTTGCCGAAGTCACCAGCGGTGAACGCATTGTTGCCGTGACCTGGCTGCAAAGCACGGTACGCGACCCGGCGAAGCGGGAAATCCTGTATAACCTCAGCAAGGCGAGAGAAGCGCTGATACAGAACGCACCGGACTCAAAAGAACTGGAGCTGCTGAGTAACAGCTATTGTAACCTGGTAAGAATGTGGACCGATATTTAAGCCAGTCCTGAAAAACTGATATTCACCACAGAGTCACAGAGGACACAGAGAAAAATTTTTTATTGTTAACTGCGCCGTAGGCGCGTTAACAAAGTAAAACTCTGTGTCCTCTGTGTCTCTGTGGTGAATAATTAATAAACCCTCACCCACAAAAAAAGGCAGAACCCGAAGGTTCTGCCTTTTTTATTTATAACACCGAAGTGTTACAAGTTTATCATTCCAGCACTATAGCGGTACGATGTTCTCAGCCTGAGGACCTTTCTGACCCTGAGTGACTGTAAACTCAACTTTCTGACCTTCGGTCAGTGTTTTAAAACCAGAGCCAGTGATAGCACTGAAGTGAGCGAAAACATCGGGACCAGATTCCTGCTCGATGAAGCCAAAACCTTTAGATTCGTTGAACCATTTAACGGTTCCAGTAGTAGTAGACATATTTCTATCCTATTTATTCAAATGTAATTAATGCCCTGTTACAGGCGGGTTGTGCTGGAAGTTTTACTATTACTTATTATGTTGAACAAAACAAGGTACTACAGATGGGACATCGAAATTGTGTGCATAAATATGAAAAGTACTTTCTAGCGAGTTCGATTATATACAACTTGACCCCATAGTCAACGAATATTCCCTGATTTTTCTGATGCTTAACAAATCACGCAAGCACAAAAAAGGCCGCGATGCTATCGCGGCCTTTTTAAAGCATGGTTTGCTTTATATACTTCAGGCTTGTGGTCTAACGCTCAGAACCGGCTTCTTCGTGTGCCATATCAACAACCTTGTTGGCCAGTTCCTGGTATTTCTGGCGGTAGCCGTCTAGCTCAGAGCCTGGTTCCGGAGTAAAATATTCCTGCGGATCAACACCGTTGGCATGCTCGTAACTGGAAAATTTCTTCTGCATTTCCAGCATTTCTTTAATTAATTCTGCTTTACTGCTCATATTTCTCACCTTTGTATGTGTGAACAGGTCGTTTCTGACCGTAAACTTATAACCGTTATTTGATTAGTGAAATTTTAGCCTGCGTTATATCTTACCCATATATCTACAAATGGGAAGAACTGGCTGAATTTCTCTGTTTTCTGTATAAACGTCTAGTAGCCGCCTTTACGGGTGCTTTTTGGCAAGCCTGCAAATTTACGGCCCTGCTTGCTTGGCATATTTGGAAACAGTTCATACATTTCCTTGCTGGAAGGCTTGCTGCCCCAGAGTTTACCCATCGCTTTCTGGATATTACGTTCATTAGGCTCTTCACCACCGTTATTCACATGCTGATCACGCAGGTAGCGGATAACGCCCCAGTGCTTCTCGTTCAGTTCAAAGCCGTCTGCATCGGCAATTGCCTGTGCTACATCTTCGTTCCAGTCATTGACTTCGACCAGATAACCTTCATCGGTTGTTTCAATAGTTTTACCATTGACTTCAAGTGCCATAATGATTCGCCTTATGAAATTATAAAAGTGGCGCGAATCTTAGCGGAGAACAAACATTGAATCCAGTATTACAAAGTAGATAGAAACAGGGACAGGCGCTAATACAGCAGGCCTATAAACCAAATAATTTGCTTTAAAAAGCCTCTCTAAACACCTGAAAAATGAGATTTATCTTCGGTTTCCCCAACCGCTTTTATACCCTTGTGCGGGACAAAAATACCGCAACCAAAATGCCGGTGCGGACCGATTCCCTTTTCCTGCAAGGCAACCGAAGCCGACTTGTCCAGGTCGGCAATCATCAGGCTGCGAGTCTGGATCCTGCTACCGTCCGCTTCAAATTCATGCGCCATGCCGCACAACAGTTTTTTTGCCGGGATATCGCGCCGGCCTAATTCATCAACCACCATCTGCAGAAAATCATTCTCCGTCATGCCCTGCTCAACAACAATATAACGTGAAAAAATTGTCGCCAGGGGGTTAATCTGCTTTGTTGTCATCTGGCCGATACCAACGGCATAACCGGCAATATCCAGCGTCTTTCCGCTCAGTTCGCTGGCATCCGCGATACGCTCTGTCGGTACCCGCAGGTTCATCCGGGTACGTTTTGACAGGTGGATCAGCTCACCATCGGGCGGACGTTCCCAGCCATTGCCCGATGTGGCACCATGAATCTGGTGAATACCGACCTCCGGCTCATCTTTCAGCCAGGGCAGGACGGCATAGAGCGCCTGCGACAGCTCCCAGGCATGGCAGGTCGGGATCTGTTTGCAATTGAGCTTGAAACTCAAATCCACCACCCTGTCCGAGGTGCTTACATCATCTTTTTTGTCGTCTTCTTGCCAGAACATTGTTCTACCTAATAACTTAAATCATAACTTTGCAGTAAATGCCGCTTCCAGTTTGTCTTCCCAGTCACTGGGGGTATCCTGGAACTGCGGCTTTACATCCATACGGAAAAACAGCTCACCTTCCGATGCGCGTTTCTTTAACTCTTCTTTCAGCTGCTCAAATGTCTCCATATCCGGATTCTGAATCAGCACTTCACTTAACCACAACATTATTTTTTGCTCCGCTAAAAATAAAATGAAAAATAAAAAATGAAAAATGAAAAATGAAAGCTCAGGCCTAATCACCGGCTGAAACTATAAAATTCTTCAAATTACTTTTTTCGCTTTATCCCCGCAACACGAAGCTTCACTACTAAATCGCCAGAAACGATTTCTGTGTATTTTTCATTTTTCATTTTTCATTGCAGTTGCTTTGGCAACTGCATCATAATACCTGGCGCGGTACATCAACCGCTTCTGGCCTTCGCTGTCTATAAAGCTGCTGCGATTATGCAGCACGTTATTACAGATAATGCCCTGGCCTGCCTGCAGCCTTACCCTGACAACATTTTCGTCATCTGCCAGCAGGTCGTTAATCATTGCAACCGCTGCCCGCGTGTGCGGCGTATCACGCCAGATAATATTCCGCTTCCTGGCAGAATAACGCATATGCAAGCGCCCGTTGTCTTTCACCATAAATACCGGCCCGCTTTGCGCCGCCCGGATAACCTTCCCGGATTCAATATTATCGGGAATGGTCATTGCCTGCGGATGCATTAACGCTTCTATATAAGCAGGATTCTCATCGCGCAAGGCTATATACAAAAGCTCCTGATCCAGCAAACGGTTGACCCCGCCTTCTGCAGCCGGAGACACACAATGCATAATGATGGCAAAAATCTGTTTATCAAGGCGGTTATAATAACCGTCTGTGTGCCAGCTTAATGCTTTATTTGTGTAGGGAATATACTGGTTCCCGCTTTGCGTCCGGACTTCAAGACTGCTTACGCTGTCTTCATCAGAGCGTAAATTCGCATCCAGGGCACTCAGTCCCAGCTGCCTGCCCAGTGCATGCACCAGTTGCTTTTCCTGAACTTTTTCATCAGCCAGCCGGTAAATCGCCATATTAAAGCGCCGGCAGCGTTCTGCAATCGCCTGTTTTTCTCCTGCCGACAGCTGAAATGGATCATTTATGTCCACTAACAGTTGCCCGGGTTGCGGCCGGGCATCGGCTGATTTATTCTCACGCCACTGTAAATAGCGGCCGTCATCACCCGGCCTGAATACTGAATCGGCTAAAATTGCCTGGTTTGCTGAATGCGGCATAGAGTACAATCCTGGGACGAGCCTGCGATATTCGGGCACAAAGCTTGCCGAATATTCAAACATTAAACAATATCACTGTTGGCATGCAACAATAACGGCTTTATACATTATATATATGTCTGGCTTGGTAACACATTAGATTTTGCAGGGAATTATAGCTATCTATCTGATTTAAAAAGCTATAACGCCCTGGCGTTAGACCCGGTACAAGCTCCGCTATCCCATAGTGGATAAGGCATATTTAACAAACCACCCCATGCGTAGGATTCTACCTGCAGGCCCCGACACCTAAACTTCGTGCACAAATTGAAAGCCCTGTTGATGCAAATAAACATCAACGGGATATTGTTTATAAATTAGATTGGTACTAGAATCTTGTCCCCTAGTAATCAATCGGTTGACTGCGGCTTACTTTGTAACAGGCAGTCGGCATAACCATAGCGGCAGACAGGAGAGAATCCATGGCCAAGAAGATATATGAAACACCCATGCTTGATGAGCTTGAAAAAGGCCCATGGCCGAGTTTTATCACCGGCATCAAGAAGTTACGTGACGAACATCCAGATGAAGGCATTCAGGCAGTAACCAGCAGTCTGCTGGGCCAGCTGGAGCACTCTTACGAAACCCGTAAAGGTTACTGGAAAGGCGGCACTGTATCTGTATTCGGTTACGGCGGTGGTATTATCCCTCGTTTCTCCGAAGTCGGTTCTGCCTTCCCTGAATCAAAAGAATTCCACACCATCCGTGTTCAGCCACCTGCTGGCAACCACTACACCACTGCTATGTTGCGTCAGCTTGGCGATAGCTGGGAAAAATGGGGTTCAGGCCTGCAAACTTTCCACGGCCAGACC
>JAJRTD010000134.1 GCA_024278435.1 Gammaproteobacteria bacterium
AATGCCTGACTGACCTTATCGTATAAATCGTTTTTATATAATTCTTCGATAAAAATGTGGTCGGCCAGGCGCAGCAGGTCGGCATACTCTTTTTTCACTTCACCGAGGATACGTACGCCCAGACCCGGGCCCGGGAACGGGTGGCGGTAAACCATGTCGGCCGGCAGGCCCAGCTCGACACCAATTTTTCGCACTTCATCCTTGAACAGTTCGCGCAGCGGCTCGACCAGTTTCAGCTTCATGTTTTCCGGCAGGCCGCCAACGTTGTGATGTGATTTGATCAGGTGTGAATTTTTACTGTCGGCCGACTCGATCACGTCCGGATAGATCGTTCCCTGTGCCAGCCAGTTGGCGTTCGGCAGCTTATTGGATTCTTCCTCGAAGATTTCGATAAACACGCGGCCGATAATCTTGCGTTTTTTCTCGGGATCGTCGACACCTTTTAACTCGTCGAGAAAACGCTGCTCGGCATCGGAACGGATCACCTTAACACCCATGTTCTCGGCAAAGGTGGCCATTACCTGGTCACCTTCCCTGTAGCGCAACAGGCCGTTATCGACGAACACGCAGGTCAGCTGGTCACCGATGGCCTGGTGTAATAACGCTGCCACCACCGAGGAATCCACGCCACCGGAAAGCCCGAGGATCACTTCGTCATCACCAACCTGCTGGCGGATACGCTCGATATTATCTTTAATAATATTGCCTGCGGTCCAGTCCGAGGCACAGCCACAGATACCGTGCACGAAGCGCTCGATAATGCGCTGTCCCTGTTTGGTGTGGGTCACCTCCGGGTGAAACTGCAGGCCGTAGAAATGACGCGATTCATCGGCCATGCCGGCAATAGGGGCGTTATCGGTCGTGGCGATGCAAACAAAACCCTCGGGCAGTTCATCGACACGGTCACCATGCGACATCCATACATCCAGCAGGCCATAGCCCTCATCGCTGACATGATCTTCAATGTCCTTGAGCAGGGCGCTGTGATTACGCGCGCGTACCTGGGCATAACCGTATTCGTGATGCTCGGCACTGCTGACCTTGCCACCGAGCTGCGCCGCCATGGTCTGCATGCCATAACAGATACCCAGAACCGGGATACCCGCTTCGAAGACATAGGCCGGCGCCACCAGCGTATCGTCGGCGGTAACCGATTCAGGACCACCCGATAAGATAATGCCGTTGGGATTAAATGCTTTGATCTCATCGCCGGTCATGCCGGTGTGATGCACTTCACTGTAAACCCCGGCTTCACGCACGCGGCGCGCGATGAGCTGGGTATATTGCGAACCGAAGTCGATAATTAAAATGCGATCTGAATGGATATCATGCATAACGGAATATTTAAATTAAAAAATAAAAAATTCATCCGCTAATAAACGCAAATAGTTAAAAACTGCTAGAAGCTTTTATTTGCGTTCATCTGCGGAAAAAAAAGTTTTTGATTCGACGGTTTTAAGAAGAACGGTAGTTCGGCGCTTCTTTGGTGATGGTCACATCATGCACATGCGACTCGGACATGCCGGCACCGGAGATACGGACAAATTCCGGTTTGGTACGCATTTCATCCAGATTTTTACAGCCTACATAACCCATACTGGAACGCAGCCCGCCCATCATCTGATGCACGATAGTGCCCATCGGGCCCTTATAGGCCACCCTGCCCTCAATACCTTCAGGAACCAGTTTTTCACTGCCTTCGGAACTGTCCTGGAAATAACGGTCGCTGGAACCCTGCTTCATGGCACCGATTGAACCCATGCCACGGTAGGCCTTGTAGGAACGGCCCTGGAACAGGATCACATCACCCGGTGCTTCCTCGGTACCGGCCAGCATGCCACCGACCATAATGCAGTAACCACCGGCAGCAATAGCTTTTGCCATATCACCCGAGTAACGGATACCGCCGTCGGCAATCAACGGTACACCGGTACCTTCCAGTGCAGTTGCCACATTATGGACCGCAGTAACCTGTGGCACACCAACTCCGGCAACAATACGGGTGGTACAGATCGAACCCGGGCCGATACCGACCTTGACGCCATCGGCACCGGCATCAACCAGTGCTTTTGCCGCATCACCAGTTGCAATATTGCCGCCGATAACCTGTACGTCGTAGTTTTTCTTCACCCACGCCACGCGATCCAGTACCGCCTGCGAATGACCATGTGCGGTATCAACAACGATGACATCTACACCGGCACCTGCCAGCGCATCGACGCGCTCCTCGGTGCCGGCACCGGTGCCCACGGCTGCACCAACGCGCAGGCGGCCTTCAGCATCCTTGGCAGCATTGGGAAAGTCGGTGGATTTCTGGATATCCTTGACGGTAATCATGCCGCGCAACTGGAAATCATCATTGACCACCAGCACACGTTCTATACGATGCTCATGCAACAAAGCCAGTACTTCTTTTTTGTTGGCGCCCTCTTTTACCGTCACCAGTTTTTCTTTCGGTGTCATCACCTCGGTAACAGCCTTGTCTAGTCCCCGCTCAAAACGCACATCACGACTGGTGACCAGGCCGATTAACTCTTTGCCCTTGACTACCGGCATGCCTGAAATATGGTAGCGCTCACGTAACGCCATTACGTCACGGATTTTCATATCCGGAGTGACCGTGACCGGCTCGGTAATGACACCACTTTCGTATTTTTTAACGGTATTGACTTCAGCCGCCTGCTCAGCCGGCGTCAGATTTTTATGCACAATACCCAGACCGCCTTCCTGTGCCAGCGCAATCGCCAGGCGCGATTCGGTAACCGTGTCCATGGCAGCGGAAAGCAGGGGAATGTTCAGGGTGATGTCACGAGTGACCCGGGTTTGCAGTGATACGTCTTTTGGCATCACCATCGAATGGGCAGGAACCAGTAAAACATCATCAAAGGTTAAGGCTTCTTCGATTATACGCATAACAATTCCCGCTTGAATTTGAAAAGCGAGATATTATACCCGAAACCGCCGGCATAAGCACCCGATAGACTGCGAGAAATAAGCCTTATCTCCGGGTTATTTACTGCCAAATTACAAAATCACAAAAAAACATCACTACTGTCCCGTTAACTCTTTTGATATCAGCCCAAAAACAGGCTGTATACGACTGCACAGGTA
>JAJRTD010000135.1 GCA_024278435.1 Gammaproteobacteria bacterium
CAGGTAGCTGATGCTGCCAAGAATCAGCACCAGCAGAAAAAACAGGTTGGCCAGAACATGATTTTGGATGAGCAGTCGAAACATTACGATGTCGTGCAGTGTGCGATGCCGGTGTTATTACCGGCCACTGCTGTGTCCGGCAACGTTGCCATATTCTGTTGCAAACGGTGGCTGTAACGGCAGGTGATTATTCATTATCAACAAGTAAAGTATCTCCGGGTTTTATATTAAAGCGGCCCCTGGTGATTATCTGTGTGTTGTCATCAAGCTTGATTTTTGCCGGCTGGCCTTCAACCGCATTGTCGATGGCGATAAATTTTGCGCTAGCATTTTCTGCTATCAGTATACCCAGCCTGTTGTCCCGGCTGACAATATAGGCGGAAGGGATGGATGCCTCAGTATCCTGCCATTGCAGTCTGCCGACACTGCCGGTAATGGCGTGTTCGTCGACAAAGGTTAAACGGGCAAGGTGATTGCGGCTGGCCCTGTCCATTACCGGAATAACAAGGTCGATTTTCAGGGCATAGGATTTGTCGTTGAATATATACCGGTAGTTTTTGCCATGGGTAAAGCTGTGCAATAGCCGGTTGTTTATTTTAACTTCAACAAAGTGGTTGGTTTTTGACACCAGCCGTAACAGCGAGGAGCCGGGTCTGGTCAGTTCACCGATACTGGCATTGCGCCGGGTGACGTAACCGTCAAACGGTGCCTTTACCTGGCAGCGGTTGACATTGATCTGTGCCAGCTGCCGGGCAAACTTGCGGCTTTCGACCATGGCTCTTAAACGGCTCTCTTCGGCCAGTCGCTGGTTGTACAGCTCCTTTGAAATATTACCCTGTTTGTCCAGCTTTTCCGCCTGGCTGAACTTTGTAATGGCATGTTTCAGCTGGGCTTTTTCTGCCCTGAGCAGGGCTTCGGCCTGTTTCAGTTTTAGCAGGTTTTCAGCACAGTCCAGCGAAACCAGCAGATCGCCCTGTTTTACTTCACTGCCGGTATCGACGTGGAAGGTATTAATGATGGCGCTGATCTGTGCGCTGATATCACTGTTCTGTGCAGCCGGTACCACGCTGCCCAGGGTATGTGTGACGTAAACGGCAAGATCACTGTAGCTGGCCGTTTTCACTTTCTTGCTGCCATCGGCAAAGCTGTTAGTAAACAGCAATACAAGCACAATGGCAGGAAGCAGTGTTTGCCGGATACGGTTTACGCTGGTTTTATTGTTCGTTTTCAATACAGGACTCAACACGGCTGATTATGCGGCCATCCAATAAACGGGTTTCGATTTTATCATCGGGCTTTATCTGCCTGATGGATGATACAGCGACGCCTTTATCATTTAAAGTAATTGAATAGCCGCGTTCCAGTGTGTGCAGCGGGCTTATTACATTCAATGTGCTTGCAAGATTGGCCAGCTGTGATCTTTTATGGCTGAGCAAGTTGAATGTAGCCTGTTCCAGTCTTGCGCCCAGGTAGTCTGCGGTCTGTTGCTTCTGTTTCAACAGGGCCAGCGGGTTCTGTGCCTGCAGCTTTGCCTTGCATGTTGCCAGTTTTTCCCGGCGGTACAGCAGCATGGATTCAGTGTGACGAAGCAGGCGCTGCAGCAGTTCCCGGCAGCGTTGCCGGTTGCGTTGTATCTGGCTTTCCGGGTGCTGTTGTTGCAGGCGCTGCTGCAGCCAGTGAACTTTTTCCTGGCAGCGGTTTATTTTTTCAGTGAGCAGTTGCAGTAAACGCTGCTGATACCAGTCAAAAGACTGCAACCATGATGACTGGTCAGGGGTGACGGCCTCAGCCGCTGCCGTTGGTGTGGCGGCACGGACATCAGCGACAAAATCGGCGATGCTGACATCCACTTCGTGGCCAACTCCGCTAACCACGGGAATACTGCAATCATATATTGCACGGGCCACGCTTTCTTCATTAAACGGCCACAGGTCCTCCAGTGAGCCGCCGCCACGCACCAGTAGAATCACATCGCAATCGAAACGGCCGCTGTGTACCTGTTCGTCAATGGCTTTAATCGCCTTGCAGATTGCCGGTGCGGCTTCCGTTCCCTGTACAGGCACCGGGAATAATTTCACCGGTATGGAAGGGAATCGTCTTTCGATAACGCTTAATACATCATGAATGGCCGCGCCTGTTTTCGAGGTGATGATGGTGATGCATTCAGGCAGTTCGGGAATCTCCTGTTTGCGGGTTTCATCAAACAGGCCTTCGGCAGCCAGTTTGATTTTCAGTTCTTCAAACTGGCGGCGAAGCGCACCGTCACCGGCCTGTTCCATGCGGTCAACAATCAGCTGGTAGTCGCCGCGCGGCTGGTACAGGCTGACCTTGGCGCGTACCAGTACCTGGTTGCCGTTCTCCGGTTGGAAGTTAAGTGTGCGGTTGCGGCCGCGGAACATGGCGCAGCGAATCTGTGCGCCACTGTCTTTCAGGGTGAAATAGATATGGCCGGAGGCCGGCTGTGCCAGGTTGGATATTTCGCCTTCCACCCAGATCCATGCAAACTCGGATTCCAGCAGTCGGGCGACTGCCTGGTTGAGTTTGCTGACGCTGAAAATATTGTTGTTTGCGGCCGGGCTCATAGCGGGCTATTTAAGCATAAAAAAGGCCCGGCATCGCCTTGGCAACAATGCCGGGCCTATAGATGGCCGGGTTTTACGGTGTTTGTTTTCACCTGGGGCCGGTAATGGCTGACTGTAAATCGGCCTGGGCAACCGCCTGTTGTCCCTGGTATTTTGCTTTTGCGACCAGTTTCAGTGCCTGCTCGGTTTTGCCCTGTTTATTGAGTTTCTCTGCTTTTTTTAACAGCTTGCGACTGTCGCGCCATTCATAGTTAACCGCTCTGGCTTTGTCGATTTCTATACTGGCCTGCTTTACGGCTTCTTCAAAGGTGCCGGCCTGGCTAAGTACGGGTGTGAGAAAGCAGGCGCTGATAATTGCGATAAGACTGATTTTTTTCATTTTTACAGTTTCCCCTTTTAATTGCTGGTTTGTACAACGGGCTGGTTTTTACAACAGGCTTAGTTATACGGCAAAATACTGATTATGTATATTTTTTTAATACTGTCCCGTTAATTTGACACAGGTATCCTGTGTGTAGCAAGGCGGAACCGAAGGATCCTGGATCTCGTATGCTATGCACTTAAGATCCTTCCACTACGCTGCGCTGTGGTCAGGATGACAGAAAGTCAGCCGTGCCGGTTTCATGTCGAATAAAATAGCAAATACCTGTGCAGTCGTATACAGCCTGTTTTTGGGCTGATATCAAAAGAGTTAACGGGACAGTAGTGATGTTTTTTTGTGATTTTGTAATTTGGCAGTAAATAACCCGGAGATAAGGCTTATTTCTCGCAGTCTATCGGGTGC
>JAJRTD010000136.1 GCA_024278435.1 Gammaproteobacteria bacterium
CGAGTTGGCGCAGCAGGCATGTGACGATGCCGGCATAAGCCGTTTATCGCAGGTCGCTGAACGTTGCTCCCCTGCTCTGCAAAAGGCTATCCGTCAGTTAGACCATACCCTGTATAGCCCGGAAAAACCGCAATGGCAGGGATACGAGCTGTTGAAAGCATTTAATAATGAAAATCCGGAAAAACAGAAACAGCATAAACCGGACTCTCCGTTAAAACCGCTATACAGCAATCGCTGACTCCATCAAATATCATACATTTCCGGCAATAGCCGGGGAATAAAACCCGCTCTGTGCCGTCTTTAACAGCTGTTAAAGGATTCCAGGTACGGGGTTTCTGCCATTGGGCTTACCCCTGTTACCAGAAAATAGTACAAATTGCTCTTTTACTGGGTATAATTTGATCAGCAGCAGGGACCTGCATTTTATTTAACACCATCCGCACAGGTACGATTATGGTTTTTGAATCATTTGCTGAAAGTCTTTCCTTCTTTTTATGGGCAACCCTTATCATCTCGGTGATCCTGGGCGCAGTTGCCAATAAAACCAATTTCTGCACCATGGGCGCCGTGTCCGACATGGTCAATATGAGTGACTACGGACGCTTCCGGGCCTGGCTGCTGACCATTGCCGTTGCCACACTGGGCGTCAGTATTCTGGAGTACATGGGCATGGTCGATGTGACCAATGCCTTCCCGCCATACCGTGGCCCACAGCTGATTTTCGTGGAAAACATCCTGGGTGGTATTTTATTCGGCATCGGCATGACCTATGCCAGCGGCTGCGGCAACAAAACCCTGGTCCGTATCGGTGGTGGCAATATCAAGTCACTGCTGGTGTTCGCAATGATCGCAGTCATTGCCTATTACATGACTTAGCCATTTCCTGACAGCGACAAGACCCTGTACAGCGTCCTGTTTTATGACTGGGTAAACCCTTTAGCCATTTCACTGGACAGCAACCAGGATATCGGTGCCCTGATTGGTGGTGATAATACACATGTCATGCGCCTGGTTGTCGGCCTGGTCGTAGCTAGCGGCCTGCTGTTTTACATTTTTAAATCATCGGACTTCCGCAGCAGCCGGGACAATATGATGGCCGGCGTACTTATCGGTTTAATTGTGCTGGGCGCCTGGTATCTCAGCAGCAATATCCGCATCAATGCCGATGATACCGAGTACAGCCTGGTAGAATATTTCGACGAGTGGGACATGCTGGCGGATGACGACACCGGCAAGCCGGCCAGCGGCCGCACCCTGAACCCGCAGTCATTTACCTTTGTTAACCCCATCGGCCAGACCTACGGTTATATAAAAGACGGCTTCAAGCCATCGCTGTTAACCTTCGGCCTGATGTCCGTGTTTGGCGTGATCCTGGGCTCGTTTTTATGGGCATTGCTTAGCCGCTCCTTCCGCATCGAGTGGTTTGTCGATTTCAAGGACTTCCGCAATCATTTCTTTGGCGGCATACTGATGGGCTTTGGCGGCGTACTGGGTCTTGGCTGCACCTTCGGCCAGGGCATTACCGGCATATCGACCATGGCACTGGGCTCTATCCTCACCTTCCTTGCAATAATCTTCGGCAGCGCCATGACCATGAAAATACAGCTTTACCAGATGATTTATGAGGATGAAGCCAGCTTCGGCAAGGCTTTTATCACCGCACTGGTCGACCTGAAACTGCTGCCGGCTTCGATGCGCAAGCTTGACGCCGTCTAGGGAATGCCTGCAGAAGACGAAAACAACCCATGGTATGTTTACATTCTGCGTTGCGCTGATAACAGCCTGTATACCGGTGTCGCTACCGATGTAAGCCGGCGTCTGGACCAGCACAACGGCCTTGAAAAAAACGGCGCCAAATACACCCGTGCCCGGCAGCCGGTGACACTGGTCTACCAGGAAGCGGTGGTTTCACGCTCGGCGGCATGCAAGCGTGAATACGCCATCAAGTGCCTGAAGAAAACCGAGAAAGAATCCCTGATCAGGCAACAGCATAACGATAAAATATCACTGCTGTCCCGTTAACTGTTTTTATATCAGCCCCTTACCCGGCTGTATATGATCGTGCCAGCATTTTCCATTTTATTAGACATGAAACCAACATGGTTGGTATTTTGTCATCCTGACCGGAGCGCAGCGTAGTGGAAGGATCTAAATACCGTATCACGCGGGGTTCAAGATCCTTCGATTCCGCTTCGCTGCACTCAGGATGACCGTGCCGAGTTAACGGGACAGCAGTGATAAAATATCGTAAAACCCGTCACTTTATTGACCTGTATCAAGTATTACAAAGCGGCCAGAGATTAGTATTTACCCGTCGCAGGTTTTCATAGTTCCTGCGATATGCCCCGCTAACCTCACTCTCCTGGAGGTCAGCAGACAGCGTGAGCTGGTTACTCACGCTGTTTTTTTATGCCTGTCATAAAACCCGCGGATATGAATTTTCCTGCTGCTGCAACGTCTGTTAAGGTATTGCCTCTATCAGGAGAACCTCCATGCCCAAACCACTATTGTATCTATTCCTCTGCCTTGCCCTGGTTAACAGTCCGCTGGCGCTGGCAGATAAAACAGCCACCGCCCCCTGGAGCAGCGCCAGCCTTACCCCGACCAGATACAAGCCACAGAAAGTGGTCTACGATGTACACGTTACAACCGCGGACGCCGTTGAAAGCGTGCTGGATCGTGCCAGCTACCTGAGCGCCATCACCGGCGCAGACCCTTTTGACCAGTCCATTGTGCTGGTATTGCACGGCAAGGAACTCAGCTTTTTTGCCATTGAAAACTATGACAAATACAAAGAACTGATGCAGCGCGCGCAGAGTCTGGTCGAAAGTGAAGTTATCCGCATAAAGATGTGTAAAATTGCCGCCCAGAGCCAGGGTTATTCCGTTGACGACATTCATGGTTTTGTTGAAATGGTACCCATGGGCGATGCCGAAATTATTCGCCTGCAATACGAGGAAGGTCATGCCTACATGCAATAAAATCCTGTTACTGGCTGCGCTACTGTTGACCCAGGCAGTGACGGCGGCAACCGGTGCTGAACAACAAACAAAAAAACCGGCTGAGAAATACGCCCCCGCATCAGTAAAAATGGATGTAAAAAAAGTCTCCGATCACGTTTATTACGTAGAGGGTACCGCGGGCATTGCCACCGATAATGAGGGTTTTATCTCCAATGCCAGCTTTATTGTCACCGGTGACGGCGTGGTGATTTTTGATGCACTGGGCACACCGTCACTGGCACATAAACTGGTACAGAAAATTGCGGAAATCACCGACCAGCCGATCAAAAAAGTCATTGTCAGCCACTACCATGCCGACCACATCTACGGCCTGCAGGTCTTCGAGGAACTGGGAGCGGAAATTATTGCCCCTTATGGCGCACAGAAATATATTCAGTCGGACGCGGCCAGGGAACGTCTTGAAGAACGCCAGTTTTCACTGGACCCCTGGGTCAATGAAAACACCCACCTGGTGCTGCCGGACACCACGGTAGAAAAATCCTACCAGTTCAAAATGGGTGAGCTGACGTTCACTCTTAACTTTATGGGCAAGGCACATTCCGATGGTGATATGACACTGCTGGTTGAACCGGACAAGGTACTGTTTTCCGGTGACATTATCTTCCGTGAGCGCATTCCCTTTGTCGGCAGTGCCGACTCCAGAAAATGGCTGGAAACATTAACCCGGCTGGAAACCAGCGGCCTCACTGCCCTGGTACCCGGTCACGGTCCGGCTTCAACCGATCCCCGGAACACCATTTCACTGACCCGGCGCTACCTGGCCTACCTGCGCAAAGTGATGGGTGCCGGTGTTGAGGAGTTCACACCGTTTGATGAAGTCTATGCCAATGCCGACTGGTCCGAGTTCAAGGACCTGCCGGCCTTTGCCGAAGGCAACCGGATTAATGCCTACCAGGTTTACCTGTCAATGGAAGCTGAACTGCTGGAACAGTAAGCCGGTCGCAGGGCTAACACGCCCAGGTGACTGCCGGCCGTTATTCTTCGCGTATACCTTTCAGCAGGGTCTGTATATTGCTGTTGTTGGCGCCAAATCCGCGTGACCTTTACGCGAGCTGGAACGCACATACAGCGAGGAATGGTCCATATCAACAAACTGAACCTGTATAAAAACATCATCCTCAAATAAAAACATCGGTGAACGTACTACAAAGTTCGCGTTCTGGTTATCACTGTCGTGAGCAGCAACTGTCCAGCCTGACTTACCTGCAACATAAAGCACGCGCTGGTACAACTTGTCCGCTCCCGCATTAAAAACCGGGGTCCGCAGTTCCGGAAAAACATGGTCATCCGCAGTCTCGGCCACATTTGTCGTCAAATAAGTTGACAGGCGCTTGCTGAATCCCGGAGGGTCAAACAGGTGTGCATCATTCCGGTACAGGGTCAGAAAGACAACACCGACAATAAAAACAAGCGTTAGTACAATAATTTTTATGACCGTCATTTTTCTCATTCCATAAAAAAACCACCGTCATTATATGACGATGGCTCGAAAAATGCAGTTTGTCGACAATTTTTATCCAGGTTCCCTAATCACGGCGTCTTGCTACAGCAACCAGGCCCAGCAGGCCGGAACCGAATAACCAGACAGCGGCCGGTACCGGCACCACGGACACGCCGGAAACGCGCACCACCAGGTCGTTATAGTCACGGTCACCCAGGGTTTTCAGATC
>JAJRTD010000137.1 GCA_024278435.1 Gammaproteobacteria bacterium
CGTGGTCTACGTGCCCAAGCGCAGCCGTAACCGCTTCCCGGCCAGCTGCGTGGAAATAAAAAGCTGCGCTGCGGACGCACTGGATGCAGCAGACCCTGATAAAAAATATTTTGCCGCGCGGTTAAGCGGTCCATCGAAGTCTTCCGAAGGGCAGTATATTTATTACCTTATTGAGTGGCTGGAATAGAAAAGGCTTAACCCCGGCCAACGTAAAAAGCGTAAAGGTTTGCGTTTCTGTCATCCTGAGCGAAACGCAGTGAAGCCGAAGGATCTTGTATGCATAACCCTGTACGGAGTATCAGATCCTTCGACTACGCTAAAGCTTCGCTCAGGATGACAGTTTAACTTTTCTTTACGCTTTTTACGTTGTTTGCGGCTAAAATAACATCACGCCACATCAAGATAATCCACCCCCATAAGATACCCCGCGCCATCCAGAAACTGCCGGCATTCATCACGCGCACCGTGATTACGTACATAATTCAGTACAAACGGTTTTTCGCCCTGTTGCTGTAACCACTCGGGCGGGTATGTTTTTGCGCCATGATATTCATTACCGATTTTTCCGGCATCAATATCAATCCAGGCAAAGGGTTTTATGCCATGGTTGATTAAATATTGCACCCGCTTCCGCGTTTTTCGCCCTGCGCCCCAGAAAACGATATTTCTTTTTTTCAGCCGGCTGTCTTTTGCAAGATACAGGGCGCGCAGTTTTTCAAAAGCCGTTTCGGAGTAGCGACTGGATACCCTTGATAAACGCGAACTGGATTCTCGCCAGTCAATCAGCACCTGTGGCAGCTTTTCCATGCGCTCACCGGCATGCAGCAGGCGTAGCCACAGTTCATAATCCTCCGGGAATTCACCGTCACGATAAGCCCCGAGGTCGACAATCCGTTGTTTACGGAACATCACCGAGGGATGGGCAAACGGTGACTCGATATAGATCTGCCGCTGAATATCATCCATACTCAAACAGGCATTCTGCCAGCGCATGTACTCGATATAACCGGCCATGATGATGGCCTCAGGAAATTTCCTGGCCTGTGTTGCTGACAATGTCAGGCTGTCATCCGCCTGCATATGGCTATATTGTTTCTGCAAACGATGCATATGCATAATGTCATCGGCGTCCATGCGGGCGACAAAATCCGAGCGGCAATGCGCCAGCCCGGTGTTTAAAGCGCCAACAATACCCTTGTCACTATTCTCGATTAGCCGCAGACGGGGATCGTTGCAGGATTTTATTAGCGCAACTGAGCCATCAGTGGAAAAGTCATTGACCGCCACCACTTCAAAATCCTGCAGGCTCTGCCGGAAAATACTGTCCAGGCATTCAACCAGGGTATTCTCCGCATTAAATACCGGCAGCAATATACTGACTTTTACCGGCATTACGCAGCGCGCAGCGTCTCCAGGCTGTCCTGTGCTATTTCCCTTACCTCGGCGCTCTCGTCATCCAGCAGTTTTTCAATCAGCGGGATATGGGCCGGGTCTCCGGTCAGGGACAGGTAATGGCAGGCATCACTGCGTACCCTTGCATCGCTGTCGCCTAAATAATCAATCAAACGTGGAATAACCGCCTTGAATGCCTCCGTTCCCGCCATCTCCTCAATGATGACACCGACTCCCAGGCGGACATTGATTTTCGCATCCGGGTCCGCCATCAACTCAATGACGTTCTCCAGCGTCTGCGGGTGACGCGCAATCAGCCGGGTAGCAAACTTGATATTGCCTTCCGCCAGCACCTCTTCAAGGTATTCCGTCAGCCCGTCAAAGCTGGAAGCCCGCTGCAACCACAACTCGATCTCCTGCTTATTGCGTGAGCCGGCAAGTTCAAAAGGCCCGATCTGCAGCCAGGGCACACTGCGCACACCCAGTTCCGCCGCCAGTTCAGGCGCACTTTCGATGTTTATAATTTTTAATTCGCCGATGCGGCCGGCTTTCATTTGCTCAACCAGTAGCAGCATCATCGGACCGCAGTAGGTACATTGCGTACCCATCAGCATCAAAACATCAGGCAATGCGATATTTTTATGTGCTTTTGTCATATAATCAAAATATCTTCATTCTTTAAAAGAATAATAATGTACAGAAATTCCATCATACTTTCTATACTGTTGTTACTATTTTCAGTCAGCGCACATTCTGCCGCGCCAGCGGAACAAACACATACTGCCGATGAGGCCGATTCCGACCTGGTGTTTGATGACAGCATGCTGGAGGAAGAGCTGGTTTACCCGGACTGGTTTAAAATGTCCTCGGGAAACCTGTCTGATGATCTTGCCGAAGCAGTCAAGGCGGGGAAAAACGGTATTATCACCTACTTCGGACAGAAACGCTGCGCCTACTGTGAACAGTTTATCAAGACCAGCCTGGCCGACGAGGATATTCAGAATTACCTGAGAAGACACTTCGATGTCATCGCTTTTGATATCTGGGGCATTGACGATATTACCGATACCGATGGCAAGACCTTCTCCGAGCGCGAGCTTTCACTGCGCTACAAAACCAACTTTACCCCTTCGCTGGTTTTTTATGACCGTGAAGGCACCCCGGTGTTCCGCCTGCGTGGCTATTACCCGCCTTACAAGTTCCGCGCCGCACTGCAATATGTTACCGAACAGTTTTACAAGGACGAACAGTTTACCGACTATTTCGCACGCGCCAACCCCGGCGAATATTTCCTGCTGGGCGGCCTCAATGACCGTGATTTTTTTCTTAAACCGCCTTATGACCTCACTGCACTGCGCAGCAACAAAAAGCCAACGGCCGTTTTTTTTGAACAGGGCAACTGTCACACCTGCGACCTGCTGCACAGCGGCCCATTATCCAAAGAGGAGTCCACAACTGAACTGGAAAA
>JAJRTD010000138.1 GCA_024278435.1 Gammaproteobacteria bacterium
AGGATGACAGGAGACTAGCGTTATGCAGATATTTTGATATCTGAATTGATATCCAGTTATTTGCAGGCCTGAAAGACTTTGCTGTTTCAGGCCGTTTATTTCTGGTTTCACGCCGGCAACGCTGTCGCTTATGCCGGCCTACCGGTCTATATGCTGTCATCCTGAACGGCAGTGAAGGATCTTGTAATGGTTATGGCTGGACTGTCCAGTGTGCAAGGTCCTTCGGCTGCGCTCAGGATGACAGGAGACTAGCGTTATGCAGATATTTTGATATCTGAATTGATATCCAGTTATTTGCAGGCCTGAAAGACTTTGCTGTTTCAGGCCGTTTGTTTTTAGTTTCACGCCGGCAAGGCTGTCGCTTATGCCGGCCTACCGGGTCTATATGCTGTCATCCTGAACGGTAGTGAAGGATCTTGTAATGGTTATGGCTGGACTGTCCAGTGTGCAAGGTCCTTCGGCTTCACTGCGTTGCGCTCAGGATAACAGGTGATTAACGTGGTGCTGTCATTACGGGCCTGTCATTTAATCGGCATATTGTTTTCATCGAGCACGCCGTGCTTCATGGCCATATGCAGCATTTCGATATCCGAACTGACGTCCAGTTTTTCGTGCAGGCGCTTGCGGTAGGTGCTGATGGTTTTCGGGCTGAGATTAAGGATTTCGGAGATTTCCTGGGTTTTGCTGCCCTGGGCTATCATCATCAATACCTGGGTTTCGCGCATGGACAGGGAGTCGATGGGATTGGCTTCCCCCGGTAGTGCTGACAGTGCCAGCTGCTGGGCGATGTCCTTGGCAATATAGTGTTTGCCCTGATGGACGTCGCGGATGGCAGTGATCATTTCGTCAACGCCGTTGCCCTTGGTGAGGTACCCGCGGGCGCCGCCGTTAAGCAGCTGTTTGGGTAGCGGGCCTTCGTCATGCACGGTGACGATAATAATGCCGATGTCCGGCCAGACCTTGCTGATGCGATGGGTGGCTTCAATGCCGCCGATGCCCGGCATGTTGACATCCATTAAAATCACATCCACTTCTCCCTGATTGTCACGGCACCAGTCGATGGCGGCTTCGCCACTGCTGAGTGTATCGATCACATCAATGCCCTGCTGTGTGCCCAGCAGGCTTTTAAAGCCATAGCGTACCAGGTCGTGATCATCAACGATCAGGACGCGAATTTCAGAGTGATTAGAGTGAGGCATTTAGATTTAGTACATTTACATAAATAAAATATTCAATATCTATTGTAGCAAATTTTTTAAGATAAGTTGCCAACTGCCAACTGCCAACTGTTAACTGTTAACTGCCAACTTCATTATGCCATTGCCTGTACGGGTGAGTGAGCAGGTAGATATTGTAATAACGTTCATCGTGGCTGACTTCTGGTCCGAGCCAGTCCGGCTTTTCATAATGTTCGTCCAGGCTACCGAGTTCGATCTCGGCCATTTGCAGACCGGCATTGTCGCCGGCGAACACGTCCACTTCCCACAGGTGCGCCTCATAGGGCACATAGTAACGGGTTTTCTCGATAACAATGCCGTCGCACAGGGTGGCCAGCATGTGCTCGGCATCGTGCAGTGGAATGTCGTACTCGTATTCCTGGCGAATAGCGGAAAGCTCTGCACTTTTGATATTGATGTTTGCCTGCTTGTTGCTGATGCGAATGCGTACCGAGGATTTCTGGTTTTTTTCCAGGCCACTTTGCAGATAACCCTGCCTGATGACGTGGGTTTCGGTAACGTGTGCTTTCCAGTTGTCATTACGCAGTAAAAATTTTCGTTCTATCTCAATACCCATGGTGTTACTCGATTGATTATTTCTTTCGTGATAGATTGCAGTATATGAAATCATATTTCCAGCTTGACGATAACATTATTCACCTTAACCATGCGGCGGTTGCGCCGTGGCCGCTGCAAACGCGTGATGCGGTCATCGCTTTTGCCAATGAGAACGCAAGCATCGGTTCACAGAACTATGACGACTGGTTACTGGTTGAGCAGCAGTTGAAGCACAAACTGGCCAGCCTGATCAATGCCCGCTCAACGGATGAAATTGCCATATTAAAAAACACTTCGGAAGGCCTGTCACTGGTTGCACAGGGGTTGGATTTCAGGGCCGGTCATAATATTGTTATTCCCGCCGGCGAGTTCCCCTCCAACCGGGTGGTGTGGCAGGCGCTGGAAGCCAGAGGCGTCAGTCTTCGCCAGGTGTCACTGCAGGACAGCGATGATCCGGAACAGGTGCTGATCGATGCCATGGACAGCGATACCCGGCTGTTAAGCTGCAGCTCGGTGCAGTATGCCAGTGGTTTGCGGCTGGATTTAAAACGTCTTGGCCAGGCCTGTAAACAACACGATGCCCTGTTCTGTGTTGATGCTATACAGTCACTGGGCGCCATGGTTTTTGATGTGCAGGATTGCGGTGCGGACTTTGTGGTTGCTGACGGCCACAAATGGATGTGCGGACCGGAAGGCACGGCGCTGTTTTATTGCCGCAGCGAGGTGCTGCCGTTGTTGCAGCTGCAGCAGTATGGCTGGCACATGCTGAAGCAGCCGTTTGATTTTTCCCGGCAGAGTAATGAAATTGAAGTTGCCGATGACGCCCGGCGGTTTGAAAGCGGCAGCCCGAACATGATGGGTATCATGGCGCTGAATGCATCGCTTGAGATGTTACTGGAAGTCGGTATGAAGCAGATACAGGCCATGGTGCAGGGAAATACCGCCTACATGATCGACCGGCTGCAGCCGCAGAAAGACATACAAATCCTGAGTCCGGTTGTTGAGCAGCACTATGCAGCGATTATCAGCTTTGTGAAACAGGGCGTGGATAATGTAAAACTCTACCAGCAGTTACAGGATAATAATATTATCTGTGCGTTTCGCGGTGGCGGTATCCGTTTTTCACCGCATTTTTATACCCGCAGAGAAAAGATTGATATCGCCCTGGACATGGTAATAGATTTTGCCTGACGGTCTGATGCTCAGGGTACCGATTTGAACTGACATACGGCTTTTGTGTCGTATAATGTATCTGCAGTAGCATTATCGGATAGACTGGATTTGTCTATGTTTAAAGGGATCTTCGCCGGTTAAGGGTTGCTGATGTAAATAGCTTATTATTTCGCACACAGGGGGCTCTGACTGTAACTTCTTTAAAGGAGTTTGTATGTTTTATCTTGTTCGATTAAAAAACGCGCTGTGGAGCCGACTGGTAAAGTGGCTGGTTTACGAGTCGCCCAATTTCCAGACGCCATTAACCAGTTTCGAACGTTTACGTTATGAATTGCGCCCCGGCGATGTGCTTTTGATCGAAGGCCGTTCCAAGGTTGCTGAAATCATCAAAAGCATTACCCAGAGCGAGTGGACGCATTCGGTGCTTTATATCGGGCGTCTGCATGACGTCGATGACCCGATGTTGCGCGATCATATACAGAAATACCGTCACTGCAGTCCCGATGAACAGTTGATTATTGAAGCCATACTCGGCAAGGGCATTATCGTTTCGCCGTTACATGAGTATGAGGGTGAGCATATCCGCATCTGCCGGCCACGCGGTATTACCCGGCTGGACTCACAAAATGTTATTGCCTACGCCATCAACCAGCTGGGTATCAATTATAACGTGCGCCAGATCATGGACCTGGCACGTTTTATGTTTCCCTACTGGTTTATTCCCAAACGCTGGCGTTCTTCGCTGTTTGAGCACAATGCCGGCAAG
>JAJRTD010000139.1 GCA_024278435.1 Gammaproteobacteria bacterium
CAGTGCCATGGTGAAAACGGGCAGGGGACTTCTGACTGGCGGACAGCATTGCCCGATGGTTCCTATCCGCCGCCACCGTTAAACGGTACGGCTCACGCATGGCATCACCCGCTTAGCGCATTAAAAAGAACCATTTATCATGGTGGCATACCGCTGGGTGGAACAATGCCGCCATTTAAAGACAAACTGTCGAATACGGAGATGAATGTGGCGATTGCTTTTTTTCAAAGCCAGTGGAACGATAAAATCTATAATGCCTGGATTCAACGCGGCGGTCTTAAATAGTACGTCCGTTGTGTAGGTTCAAGTATTTAACACGGCCGAGATAAAGCGGTTCAGTGTACTTGTGTCTTCCAGTTCGGTGTCTTCAATCACGACCAGCTCCGGGTAGCTTGCGCAAATGGCGCGGGCGAATATACCCCGGCTGTGTTCGGTTACGCATTCTCCATTAATAAAAACCGGTGTGCTGTTCAGGCCGCAGCTGGGTGAGCGGCTTTTAAATATAAAGCCGGACAGTTGTTCCAGTTCTGCCGGTTTTGTGTGGCAGTATTGCTGCATGATACCGGTAACATCAACAGCAGGGTCATCGCGCCCGGTCAGTTTCGGATTTTGTATGCTGCCTGTGAGTTGTACCGGCGGGCGGGGAACGGGCAGGCCGGCCTCGACCTCGGGGCAAACGGGAACCAGCTCGAATATCTCACTGAGTTGCTTGAGGACGATTGTGTTGGCCTTCGACTGTCCGTCGTAACGCACCGGGTCGCCCAGCAGACAACGGCTGATGCCAACGCGTGGTTTTTGTATATCTGCAGGCATGGTGTATTTAATAGCATGTGTCGGCTTACGCCGTCAGGCATCCCGGTCTATAGGTCGGGTTAGAAAAGCGCAACCCGGTACCCATAAAACCCGTCATTAGCTCACTGCCTATTTCTTTGCTCCCATTGCCAGTGCGCGCTCGCGGGATTTTTTCGCCTCTATGGCCAGTTTGCCCGCATCCCAGCCGGGCATGGTTTCCGGCCAGCCGAACATATGGGCGGTAAGGATTTCGCACAGCGCCGCGATGTGCTCCGGGTTGTCATTCAGGCAGGGGATGTAATTAAACTGTTCACCGCCGGCCCCGGTAAACAGGTTTCTGTTTTCCATCTGGATTTCTTCCAGGGTCTCCAGGCAGTCAGCAGCAAAACCGGGGCAGATGATATCGACGTTTTTCACCCCGGCCGCAGGCAGTTGCTGCAGGGTGACGCTGCAGTAGGGCTGTAACCAGGGTTCACGGCCAAAACGTGACTGGAACACCACTTTCCATTCGTTATCATTCAGTTCCAGTTTTTCTGCCACCAGTCGCGCGGTTTTCTGGCAGTGGCAGAAATAGGGGTCACCGGAATCAATGTAGCGTTGCGGGATGCCATGAAATGAAAACAGCAGTAAATCGCCACGTTTATTTTCAGCCCATTGTTTGCGGATGCTGCCGGCCAGCGCCTCGATATATTTGGGGTGATCATGGTACTGGTTAATCAGGCGCAGGTCGGGCAGCCAGCGCCAGCTCTGGAGCACACTGGTGACCTGGTCAAACACTGCGGCCGTGGTGGTAGCAGAATACTGCGGGTACAGGGGCAGAACCAGCAAGCGGCGTGCGCCTGCCTTGCGCAGGCCTTCCAGCCCGCTTTTGATTGATGGCTTGCCGTAGGTCATGGCGAGGTCGGCAATCACATGGCCGCGGAAACGCTCTTCCAGTTTTTTCTGGATGGCCAGGGTCTGCAACCGTGAAATATGAATCAGTGGTGAGCCATCATCGGTCCAGATCTTCTGGTAGGCTTTTGCCGCTTTCGCCGGGCGAAAACGTAAAATAACGCCATGCAGTATCAGCCACCAGAGCAAGCGGTTGCTCTCCACCACCCGCGGGTCTGCCAGGAACTGGGCCAGGTATTTTCTGACGGCAGAGGCGGTAGGCTTTTCAGGGGAGCCGAGATTAACCAGGAGAATGCCCAGTTTTTCCTGGGGACCATGTTGATAACTGACTTTTTCGGACACGTTTCAATCGCAAGTAGTGATTTGCATCGAAGACTGACAGATTTAACCGTATAGCTCAAGGGGGAAACCCGCAGCAGCGGACAAATCCGCGATTACCTCCTGCCTGTATATTATGTATTATCTCGTGGAATTGTCCGTTGCTGCGCAGATGAACTGTTTTATGCCGGTTTTCGCCGGCAGATTTGCACGATAAGTAGCCATTCTAATTAAGAATAATGTAATATACCGCCCAATCATTTTTTGTAGACATTGCGGGAGTTCCCATGCCAATCAGGCTGGTTATACCAAATGAAATCACCCCGGGCGAAAGACGCATTGCGTTGGAACCGGGAGTAGCGAAAAAATTAACGGCCAGTGGCGTTAAAATCGCCATGCAGCAGGGTGCCGCCCTGTCCTCGTACTTCAAGGACGAGGATTTTGCCGATGTTGAGCTGGTCGCCGATGCGGCTGCGCTCTATAAAGAGGCCGACCTGGTATTCAAGGTGCAACCGCCTACGCTGGACGAGCTGGAACAGATGAAAGATGGCTGCACCATAGCCAGCTTTATGGCGCCGCATAAAAACGCCGAAATGATGGCGTTGATGTGCAGGAAAAAGATCACCTCGCTGGCGATGGAGCTGGTGCCGCGCATTACCCGTGCCCAGTC
>JAJRTD010000140.1 GCA_024278435.1 Gammaproteobacteria bacterium
CGACATGCCCGGTACGATAATGCGGCAGGAATACCCATTCAGGTGTTCATAGTCAGCAATATAAATATCCAAGCCCAGTTCATGGATAATGTCGCGCAGGTAACTGAACTCATCACCGGTTGAAGCGTCATGGTCCCAGTCACTGAATTCATAGTCCGGTTTGTTCTTGAAAAAGTCATAGGCGATCAGGCCGCTGGAATCAATAAAATGGGTCTCCAGGTTATGGTGGTCGGCGACTTCGTCGAGATCGAAACTGGGTGCCTGGAAGCCGTCCAGCTGATCCAGGTCACGGCCCTGCAGCAGTTCGGTCACGGTGCGTTCCAGAGCGACTTCAAAGCTCGGGTGCGCGCCGAAGGAGGCAAACACGGTGGCATTACCCGGGTTGATCAGGGTGACGCTCATTACCGGGTAACGGCCGCCCAGTGAAGCATCGGCAATGCGCAGATGGTAACCGTGGCTTTTCAGCTTGTTAATGGCTTCGACGATCTGCGGGAAACGCTGCAGCACCTCTTCCGGAACTTCCGGCAGGCAGATGCCCTCGGCTATGATTTTATTTTTGATGTAACGCTCAAAGACCTCCGACAGGCTCTGTACCCGGGCTTCGTTTTTGGTGTTGCCGGCGGACATGCCGTTGCTGACGTAGGAGTTGCCGATGATATTGATCGGGAACCAGATGTCCCTGCCATCGCGCTGGCGCTGGTAGGGGCAGGCGCAGATACCGCGTTCGCCGGTGCCGGAATTCAGTTCAAACAGCTTGCTGGCAGTGAGCTCACGATCCGGGTCATAATAGGCCCACAGTTTTTCATCCAGCAGGCCGTCAGGAATACTGTCATCGTCGCTGCTAAACCAGCGTTCATCGGGATAGTGCACGAACTCACCGTTGGCAAATTCTTCGCCCAGGTAAAAATCAGCAAAGAAATAATTGCAGCTCAGGCGTTCGAAATATTCACCGAGGGCGCTGGCCAGGCAGGATTTTCTTGTTGTGCCCTTGCCATTGGTAAACATCAGGCCGCAGTCGCGGTCACGGATGTGCACCGAAAAAACATTGGGTACCGGGTTCAGCCACGAGGCTTCTTCGATATCAAAATTTAATGCTTTTAATTTGTCCTGCATGGTTGCAATGGATTCTTCCAGTGCGGCATCTTTACCCTTGATGAAAGTTTTTTCGCTCATAATATTCGTTGTGTCTGTAGCCTGTTAATTTGTTTGTCGTGGACCCTGCTCAGCAGTGTCAGGGCGCTTAAGGCGCCAACCAGTGCCCAGGCCATGTCTGACTGGGTGTCCCATACATACCCCTGGGTGCCGAGAAAGGCATCAGCGGCTTCTTCACTGATTAACGCCACCCACCATTCAATAAGTTCATAAAAGGCGCTGAGTGCCAGACAGAAAGTCACGGTGAAAAACTGGGTAAAGAAGCGGGAGTTAATCAGCCTGTGCCGGATAATAACTTCACGGCAGATAATGGCCGGAACAAAACCCTGGGCAAGGTGCCCGAGTTTGTCGAAATTATTCCGGCTCTGGTTGAACAGTTCTTTAATGGTGTCGAACAGCGGTACTTCGGCGTAGGTGTAATGCCCGCCAACCATCAGTATCCAGCTGAATACCAGGATAAGCGAATAACATAACGGGGTTAAGGGAAAATTTTTGCGTGTCGCAGCCAGTACAATAAAACCGATAACAGCGGGCGCAACTTCAAGTACCCAGGTCGGGTAGTCTTTCGGGTTGATTGCCGACCAGGCGAGAACAGTAAGAAAGGACGTTACCCACAGGACAGGCCATACTGATTTTAAACGCCCCGGCATTGCTGTTATTTTTTATTCAAGTTTTTGTTCAGGGCCTTGCAGGCTTGCAGCACTTCATCAACATGTCCTTTTACCCTGACGCCGCGCCATTCTTCGACTAAAACACCGTTGCCATCAATCAGGAAGGTGCTGCGCTCTATCCCCATGTATTCGCGGCCATAGTTTTTCTTCAGTTTGATAACGTCAAACTGTTTGCATAAGGACTCATCCTCATCAGAAAGCAGGTCGAAATTAAAAGCCTGCTTGGCCTTGAAGTTTTCATGACGTTTGATGCTGTCGCGGGAAACGCCAAGAATTACCGTGTTCTGCCGGCTGAACTTTGCTTTGGCATCACGAAAGTTCTGGCCTTCGGTGGTGCAGCCGGGGGTACTGTCTTTGGGGTAAAAATATAACACTACATTTTTCCCGGCAAGGTCTTTCAGGCTGATGGTTTTGTCGCCGGTGGCCGGGCGTGAAAAATTTTTAACTTTTTTACCGATTGTTACCATGTTGCACCTGGTTGATTATAAGTTGGTTAATTCTGCGTCGAGGTTCAGGTCGTCGCAGGTTTGCATAAAGGCCTCACGCAGCTGCGCAATATTGGTTTCGGCAGGAAGGCCGATGGTCATGTGCAGGGCAAACATGGGGGAACCGGTATGTGGTGCCGCGTATCGTTCGGTTTCACAGTTGACGATATTGATATTACGGCTGGAAAAGAAGCTGGCGATGCTGTTTACAATGCCGGGATTGTCCAGGGCCGCCACTTCAACGGCGTAGGGGACCGCGTTTTCATTGTTGCCGGTTTCCGTGGTGGTTTTTGCGATCAGCGACATCTGCAGCTTGTGCTCAATGTCGGGCAGCTGTGACTGCAACGCATTAATTGACGACTGCTCACCGCTGACCAGCAGTAACACGGCAAACTCGCCGCCAAGCACTGTCATGCGGCTGTCTTCAATGTTCAGTTGTTGCTGGTAAATGATATTACTGAGTTCATCGACGATGCCGGGTCTGTCTTTACCCAGTGCCGAAATCACAAGTTTAGCTGTCATAATTTTTCTACGGTGGTGATTGACCGTACAGTGTAAACAAAAACTGATAAAACAAAAAGTGTTGTTTTTGTTAAGGGTATCCTGGAAAAGCAGGCGGGTTTTAGCCCAGTTCGGAAAGCTCGCGTGTCAGCATGGCCGGATCGTTGCTGTTAAGCTCAATCAGGCGGCGCAAATGCTGCAGGCTGGTAACATCAATCTGCAGCCATTTAAGGCCCCAGTTGCCATTACTGCTATGGGTGATGTTGACGCGGGCGTGGATGGAGACATCTTCACCGAGGAACAGAGCCATGCCGCAGGGGTTGTTCAGGTCAATATCGAGGTTGTCCGGCGGTTCAACCAGCATGCCCTTGAGGGAGATATCCAGCAGGTTGCAGCTCCATTCTTCGTCACCGCACTGCATAAGAATTTCCGCGTTAAACGGAATGCGGTTGTAGTTGCGGCGTTCTGACTGTTGTTTTGTGTTCATTTCTGTCCCACATTTAACCAGGGCTGATAGCTGATTGATACGTCGCCGGAAACCGGCGTCCGGCGAATATAGTCAGAGTATAGCAAGGGATTCGTCAATACCCAGAAAATAGCGAAATTTGATGGCATATATCATTGATAAAAAGCTGAAATATTGATTAACTGTGCAGCTAATTTTTCCGGGGCTATTAATGTATAAAAGCGGCATGTTTCGAGGTAGTATGGTGGCATTGGTTACCCCAATGCAGGTAGATGGCAGTGTGGACTATGAAAGCCTGGCCGGACTGGTCGAATTTCATATAGAAAACAATACCACGGCCATTGTATCCATGGGCACCACCGGTGAATCGGCCACCCTGGACCTGGATGAGCACTGCGAGGTAATGGCGCGTACCGTGGAAATGGTCAATGGCCGTATCCCGGTGATTGCCGGTACCGGTGCCAATTCTACCTCGGAAGCCATTGAGCTGACTCGCTGTGCACAGCAGGGCGGTGCCGATGCCTGCCTGCTGGTTACTCCGTATTACAACAAGCCACCGCAACAGGGCTTATATCTGCACCATAAAAAAATTGCGGAAATCGTCGATATCCCGCAGATCCTGTATAACGTTCCCGGGCGCACGGCCGTCGATATGCTGCCGGAGACGGTAAAACGCCTGTCTGCAATCGATAATATCATCGGTATTAAAGATGCCACCGGTGACCTTGATCGCCTGGCGCAGATGCAGGCATTGCTGGGTGATGCCGAGTTTGAAATCTACAGCGGTGATGATGAAACCGGTACCGAGTTCATGTTACGTGGCGGTCACGGTGTTATTTCGGTGACCAGCAATGTGGCGCCTGAAGCCATGGCGGCCATGTGTGCCGCCGCGCTGGCTGGTGATCGGGAGCGGGCAGAATCACTCAACCAGCCGCTGACCGGCCTGCACTCTCAGCTGTTCCTGGAAGCCAACCCGATCCCGGTTAAATGGGCGTTGAATCAAATGAAACTTATACCACCGGGAATACGTCTACCATTGGTCGAGTTTGCAGAACAATACCATCAGCTCCTGCGCGAGGCGATGTTACAGGCAGGGGTCATCCGTTAATGAAGTTATTGAATATGAAAGTTTTCTCCCTGGTTTTGATCGCCCTGATGCTATCGGCCTGTGGCGCCAACAAACGCCCGGTCTACCAGGGTGCGGAATACTACAAGAACCTGGAAATACCGCCTGACCTGACCGCACCGGATACCGGTGATCAGCTGGCCGTGCCGAGGCCCAGTGATAAAGCCCTGCAGCGTTTTCGTGACAACAACAAGCTGGAAACGGTGATTACACCCAAGTTTGACGGTGTGCGCATGGTGAATTATGCCGGTGAAAGCTGGCTGGAAATTGATAACAACGTTGAATATGTCTGGGGCCGGCTGCTTGAATTCTGGCAAACAGAAGGCATTGAGCTGGCGCAGGTACGGCCGCTGCTTGGTTTTATGGAAACAAAATGGATCAAGCCTCTCTCTAATGAAGATAGTGGTTTTTTCAGCTCGCTGTTTCAAAGCAGCGAACCCGACCGCAGGGACAAGTTCCGGGTGCGGGTCGAACGTTTTGACCATGACCGGAAAACCCGTTTGTATATCGCGCATTCGGCCATTGAGCGCGAAGTCAAAGACGATGACTTTATCTGGGTGACCTTGCCCAGTGACCTTGAGGCTGAACGGGAAATGCTTTCCCGCATGGGCCTGTTTGCCGGCCTGAACAGGGAGCAGATTGCCGAGCTGATGGAAAACTACCGCCCCTACAGTTCACTGGTTGAAATCAGCCGACGTGATGACACGGCACTGCGTATGACCGGCGGTATGGATTTTGTCTGGCGCCGGGCGATACGTGCCCTGGATCGGCTGGAAGCCGATGAAATCAATCCGCAGCCACAGATCAGCGAGATTGATTTCACCCTGAACAAGCCTGATGAAAAGGACCTGCGCCTGGAAGGCGACGAGCTGTCGCGCACCAGCTGGCTGATGAAGTTGTTTGAAGATGCCGGCCAGCCTGACAATATTCAGTACCGGCTGCTGTTCAGTGAAGACGATGGCAAGATAAAAATCGAAGTCAGGGATAAAAGCGACCGGGTGGATACTGACGAGGATGGCTTCACCTCGGGCTCAGCGGTGATCGAGCAGATACGCGATGCGCTGGCCAGGGAACTTGAATAGGATTGTGGAAGCTTAAAAACATTTCACCACAGAGGCACAGA
>JAJRTD010000141.1 GCA_024278435.1 Gammaproteobacteria bacterium
AAGGCATAGGTGGGGACGGTGACGTAATAGCGGGCTTTGGGTCTGTTCGATTCCAGTGCATGGATTACCCGCTTCAGAACGGCTTCCGGTGGCAGGGTAAAGGGTACCGCCGGGCCTTCCTTGTTGAGCCGTTGTATAACGCCGAGGTATTTTTCCCGGTGAACACTGTGTTCAACATCAATGTGTGTCTGCAGGGCTTTTACCGCATTGGCGCGGAATTGACTGGTGATGGGGCCGGGCTCCACCAGGCTGACAAAAATAGCGGTGCCTTTCAGTTCCAGCCGCAGGGTGTCGCTCAGGCCTTCAATGGCGTATTTGCTGGCGTTATAGGCGCCGCGGAACGGCATGGCGACAAACCCCAGTACCGAGCTGTTCTGGATAATGCGGCCAAAACCCTGTTCGCGCATCACCGGTATCACCAGATTGGTCAGCTGCAGCCAGCCGAAGACATTGGTTTCAAACTGGAATTTCAGGTTTTCGCGCGTCAGGTCTTCAACAGCACCGGGCAGACCAAAGGCACCGTTGTTGAATAATGCATACAGCTTGCCATTGGTGAGCTGCATGACCTGGTTGAATGCCTGCTGCACCGAATCACTGTCGGCCAGATCCAGTTGCAGGCTTTCAAAGCCTTCTGCTGTCAGTTGCTCTACACTCTCCGGCCGCCGGGCGGTGGCGATTACCCGGTAGCCACGCTGTTTCAGGCCATTGGCAACGCAATATCCAATGCCGCTGGAACAGCCGGTGATAAGTACGGTTCTGTCTTGATTTTCGGCTTGCTGTCGGGGAGTAAGGTTCTTCATGGTGCAAGTTTAATCCATGGCAGGAGTTGATGCGCGGATACCTCGGCATATATAATTGCCGGTTTATGTTTGTTTGCCTTTTTCAGGTTTCTAACACATATTTGAGAATACGGGTTTACTATGCCATTTTACGAATATCAATGTACAAAATGCGGCCATCAGGAAGAGGTTTTGCAGAAGGTTGATGACAAACCTTTAAAAAAATGTCCGGTCTGCGGTAAATCAACCATGAAAAAAATGGTGTCAGCCGCCGCTTTCCGGTTAAAAGGCAGCGGCTGGTATGAAACCGATTTTAAATCGGGCAACAGGAAAAACGTGGCCGGTGATACCGGTAAAAAAGAGGGTGCCGGTAAAAACAGTGCTTCAGCCGTGAAAAAGTCAGGTGACTCAACAAAGCGTACGAAGAAATGAGTTGCAAGTTTCAGGTTGCAAGTGATCGTGTTTTATACATTTAACTTAAAACTTATCACTTAATAACGTAAAACTCCCCTCAAATAAGGTAAAATCCTTTCCCTTTAACCGATAAATGCGCCTGTCCGCGCACTTATAACTTAACTACAGAGAACAAAAGCATGCGCAGTCATTATTGCGGAGAAGTAACCGAAGAGCTCCTGGATCAGGAAGTCACCCTGTGTGGCTGGGTCAATCGTCGTCGTGACCACGGCGGTGTCATTTTTGTTGATTTACGTGACCGTGAGGGCCTGGTGCAGGTGGTATTTGATCCTGACCGCGCAGAAATCTTCGAGACCGCCGAGCATATCAGTAATGAATACGTGCTGCGTGTTACCGGTCGCGTGCGTTTGCGTCCTGAAGGCACAAGCAATCCGGAATTGACCACCGGCGCCATTGAGATTCTGGGTCTGGATCTGCAGGTGCTGAATGCGGCTGAAACGCCACCGTTTCAGCTGGACGATACCGGTGTGCATGATGATCTGCGCCTGCAGTACCGGTATATCGATCTGCGTCGCGATGAAATGAAAGAGCGTATGCGTATGCGCAGCCAGGTGACGAGTTATATCCGCAACCACCTGGAAGCAGAAGGTTACTGGGATATCGAGACACCGATGCTGACCAAAGCCACGCCCGAAGGTGCGCGTGACTATTTAGTACCATCGCGTACTCACCAGGGCAAATTTTTTGCCCTGCCGCAGTCCCCGCAGCTGTTCAAACAGTTATTGATGATGTCGGGTATGGATCGTTATTACCAGATCGTGCGCTGCTTCCGTGATGAGGATCTGCGTGCCGACCGTCAGCCTGAGTTTACCCAGATCGACATCGAAACCACCTTTATGGATGAAAACGCCGTAATGGAGTCAATGGAAGCCTTAATACGCGGCCTGTTTGAATCGGTGCTTGATGTCGAACTGCCAATCCCGTTTCCGCGCATGGACTACAGCGAGGCCATGCTGCGATTTGGCTCGGATAAACCCGATCTGCGTATTCCGCTGGAGCTGGTTGATCTGGGGGAAGAAATGAAAGCTGTTGAATTCAAGGTCTTCTCCGGCCCGGCGAATGATCCGGGTGGCCGTATTGTTGTGTTGCGCGCCCCCGGCGGTGCCGACCTGTCGCGCAAGCAAATCGACCAGTACACCGAGTATGTCGGTCGTTACGGTGCTAAAGGCCTGGCATGGATCAAGGTCAATGACGTTGACGGCGGTCGTGACGGCCTGCAGTCACCCATCGTCAAATTCCTGCCCGACGATGTGCTGGCGGCCATTATTGAAAAAACCGGCACCGAGTCGGGTGATATTTTGTTTTTCGGTGCGGGTGAAACCGGTATTGTTAATGAATCAATCGGTGCCTTACGGGTCAAACTGGGGCATGACCTGGATCTGGTTGAGGACAGCTGGCAGCCGTTGTTTGTCGTTAACTTCCCCATGTTTGAGAAAAACAGCCAGGGTGAGTGGACGGCCCTGCATCATCCGTTTACCGCGCCTTCCTTTGATTCCGCTGAGGCACTGAAGGCGGATCCCGGTAAGGCACTGTCACGTGCTTACGACATGGTGCTCAATGGTACCGAACTGGGCGGCGGTTCCGAGCGTATCTACAGAACGGATATGCAGAAAGCCGTGTTCGAAATCCTGGGTATTTCCGAGGAAGAAGCGGAAGAGAAATTCGGCTTCCTGCTGACCGCCCTGAAATATGGTTGTCCGCCGCATGCCGGCCTGGCTTTTGGCCTGGACCGCCTGGTCATGCTGATGTCCGGTGCCGGTTCTATCCGTGACGTAATGGCGTTCCCGAAAACACAGACGGCAGCCTGTCCACTGACTGCTGCCCCGGCAGCGGTTTCAAACAAACAGCTGCGGGAACTGAATCTTAAATTACGCAAGGTAGAAGCGCCTGTAGAAGAAGCATCAAGTTAAATCATGAGCACTGCGATACAGCCCTATACTTTACTGGACGACGAAGATTGCGAAGCCCGCATTCTGGCGGCGCGTGAAGCACTGGGTGAGCGACTGGTCATCCTGGGGCATCACTACCAGCGTGACGAGGTATTCCGCCATGCCGATTTTACCGGTGACTCTTTAAAGCTGTCGCGCCAGGCGGCATCATCCAAAGCCGACTATATTGTTTTCTGCGGCGTGCATTTTATGGCGGAAGTGGCCGATATCCTGTCGCGCCCGGAGCAGGTTGCCATCCTGCCGGACATGTCCGCCGGTTGTTCCATGGCCGATATGGCCGACCTGCAGAACGTGGAACGCGCCTGGCAGGAACTGTCAGAGGTGC
>JAJRTD010000142.1 GCA_024278435.1 Gammaproteobacteria bacterium
AATATCTCAAGCCAGAAGTCAGCTTTGAAATACTGGATGAATACGCGCTGAAAATAAGTGATAATAAAGCCGCTAGTGAGCTACAAAAAGCTAGGAAAAAGCTATTTAGTTTGATTTTCAAACACCCTAAAACCGGATGAGTGGTCTGGGCTATTTCAGACTCATTTGTTAATTGGAAAATACTGTCAATAGGTCATGCATGCGCAGCCTTACGCCACATCAAAACGGACGAATTAAAGACGCGTTATGGGCTTATATTGCCCCTGTGCACGGAAAGCATCCGCCTCAAAGATTTGGCTGAGGCCACAAACAGAGCTTCGTACAAAGCGTAAGACTTGACTTCATTGATACGCGGTAACTATAGAACGTGATAGCTTTGTGCCGCCAAGATGATAAAGACGGCGGGCTTATGCAGCCATGATTTTCGACCTGCTAATTATGCCATTGCCATCATCACGGGCTATAGCACCTAAGTAACTGCTCTAAAAAAACGGTCTCTATAGTTTATTTTACAAGCGTTTCAAATTCATGTCTTGATATAAGTTTCAGTAGTTATGAAAATACAGTATTATTGCACCTCATGATCTGATTTCCTTTTTTATTTTCAATGGTTTGTGGCAAACTCATTGCGTCAAAACAAAAGGGGCTTCAGACCTGTTTATTTCTCCTTAACAGGACGACAGTAATATCTGGATAACCATTTAAAGACGTTATGAAAACATTAAATAAAGTTTTCGAGAAACTTACCTACGACCCGCTATGGCCGCTTGCTTACATCTTCTCTAGGCTGTTCCTTATAACCCTTTTATACAAAAAAAACATCCAGATTGACGGGAAGATAAAAATTAGCGGGATACCTCTTATAGATATTCACAACCGCGCCCGCTTAATAATAGGGCATAATGTAACCATAAATTCCAGAAACAAGGACTATCATGTTAACATGCACTCACCCGTAAAGTTGTTTGCTGATAGAGATGGTGCCACAATCAAAATTGGCAACAACACGCGGTTACACGGCACTTGCATCCACGCATACTCATCCATTGAAATAGGAAACAACTGCCTAATAGCTGCAAACTGCCAAATACTGGACGGCAGCGGCCATGACCCATCCTTCCCTGATGTCGACAACAGGATAAATACTTCCGGTCAGGCGCGCCCAATTAAAATCGAAGACTCTGTCTGGATTGGCATTAACTGCGTTATCTTGCCCGGAGTAATAATTGGAAGAGGCAGTATAATTTCAGCAAATAGTGTTGTTGTAAAGGATGTTCCACCTATGGTTATCGCTGGCGGAAACCCTGCCAAGATAATAAAATCGTATACAAACAAGGCATAAAGAACTGTTTATGCCTTAACCCCTTTTAAAATTGATTACTACTTATGAGAAAACACATCTGGATCACATGGGAAAAACACAGAAGAACAAAAGAGCTGGCCGGCGCTTTTAATGCAACACTAATTCCAATTATATACAATGGGTCGCCTTTTATACGATATCCTTTCTCCTTGCTGAAGACTATATATATACTACTCATTACACGCCCAGCCATATTATTCGTCCAGAACCCGTCAATGATTCTCGCGACACTGGCTTCAGCGTTAAAACCTATCTTCAGATATCAACTTATTGTTGACAGGCACTCAAACTTTCGCTTCTCTACAATAAATTCAAGATCACCTAAATGGAAATTTTTTCACGCACTGAGCCGTTACACCATAAAAAAAGCTGACGTTACAATCGTAACCGTTCAATCACTGGCAGCACTCGTGAACGACTGGGGAGGAAATGGCTTGGTGCTCCAAGACAAAATACCCGATATCCCCATAAACGAAGATGATATCAGAGAGCTTAAAGGGAACTTTAACGTGGTTTGTGTATCAACCTTTGTTGCGGATGAGCCCATATTTGATATCGTGAATGCGGCAGCACTGATTAGCGATGACACACACATCTACCTCACAGGAAAGTATGATAACTTCCCAGAGATTAAAATCTTACAGAAGATAAAGCCAAAAAACGTAACTTTTACAGGGTTCATTTCTGACTATGATTATGCGCAATTATTATATAGTGCTGATGCAATCATGGTGCTTACAATGCTTGATGAATTATTAACCTGCGGTGCTTATGAGGCAGTAGCAATAAACAAGCCCATGATCCTCTCAAATACAGAGGCATTATCCGCCTATTTTTATAAAGGCGCTGCATACACAGGCTCGGACAAGGAATCCATTGCACGTGCTATCATCGACGTTCAAAAAAACTACAATACGTACCTAAGAGATATTAAATCACTACATGACAGCCTAGATACAAACTGGTTAGAACGATTTCAGAAAACAAAGACGGTAACTCACAGCCTACGTGATAACTAAATCAAGAAGCACTGATCACATAAATTAGACCAGATCACCATAATCATGGGTTACCACCAAACGAGGCAGAGAATCGTTATTGGGAAGCTCTTAACAACCACAAACTATAAATCGGCGGGGTCGTTTCAGGGACTGGAAGCCCCACCATATACCGACCAAAGCTGATTGATTATTCAATTTCAAAATTCACATTTGGCTTCTCTTCAAAATCATGAGATAAATACTCTACTATCATTTGCTTCGCCCCCCCCTGCTGCTACACAAAAACGCCCGCCCCAATACCATTTTTTTAAATGCGGAAACTCGAACAATCTCTATCTAGAAAAAACCACATGTTTGTCTTGCCTACTCCCTTAATCCAGTGGCCACATCACCCTGTAGAACTTGGTAACGATATTCGCAACCCAAACAAAATGGCATTCAATCTTGCACTTCATATGTGAACCTGTGCGATAGCCCATAACTCAACATTAATCCAACGGCGAGGGTTTAAATCTTTAAAGCGGGCGAATTACTTGACCACTACATTAATACCACTGGGGGGGAGTGGTGCGTTGGGAAGCAACGGCGTCGTAGATATTACAAAATCATCAATCAACCATTCGGTTTCAACAGCATACTCATCATTGTGATACCCCATTAAATAACCCGCACCCCATCCATTATACCCAGCAGCAATTGACTCATTTGAAATATCACAATCTATATTTTCATATCCAGTGATGTACTCAAAATTAGCATCTCCCTTCCATCTACGGTACATCTTTACAAGGCCATCACGAGCACCATTTTTTGATGAGGCTTTAAAATGAAATATTACTTGCATCCAACGACCAGAATCTGTAGGCGTCACAAAGCCCTGGTATGGCTGAGATTCAGGCGTAAACTGAGTTCCACGATTCGAAACCTGAAGCTGCATTGACATGCTATAAGGAACTGTAGACGGACGGTCTTTAACCTCTACAAACGTAGACTTATAGTTAAAAAGATTTGATTTCGAATTCATTCCAAAAATCATCCATTTATTATTGGAGTTTCTGTTAGATCCTGAGCCAGTACGCTTATAGTTCATCGGCACTCTTATCCAATACGATATCCAAACTTCTGGATATCCCTTTTTCATGTCAAATTCTTGTTCTACAAATGCTGAGTCATCTCCTTTGCCAGTTGCCTGATACTTGAATCGCAAGCTATTTTTTCCATCCTGCGCAGCATACTCCCTCGGGGTCCCATCAGGCAGCTTAGGACTAAATACCTGATACTTGCGACCTTCCCAGCTTGTAAAAATACTTACTGGCCCATCATCAGGATCTTGCGTAACTATACTTATGCGATCATTTTCTCCCGATGGAATCCACTCAAACTTATCAGCATTTGTTGACAACAAATCACCTGACTCGAAAGAATCTGAAAAAATCACCTCCGCACCTGCGGTTGTCACCACCATATGCAGAGAAAAAAATAAAAGTATAGAAAAGGTATTGACGTTAATCATTAGTTTCCACCCTAAGTTAGGTCAGAATATTATCGGGTGTTTATTCGCAATTTAATAGAGGAAACTTGCAAAATTGGCTCGGTGACGCACTAAAAGTAACGCGAACAAACATTATCAACTTTCAATATCACCAGTGATAATATCGAAAATATATATTTTTCATACATTTAGTCGACACCTTATGCCTATATTTGATGATAAATAATCAACGAATTATGGAGACTTTAGGAGATGCGAACCGCAATCACAGGCACACCTGCAACTTACAGCAAAAAAAGTATAGCATATTTTGTCGAAAACGCGACAATTTCTGTCGAAAATATAACAGCCTCCTCTCCAGATTTACTCCTGTATACTTAACAAGAGAAGCTTCCCATATCCGCCAGAAAAGCAAGTGGCTCTCATCGTTTTGTCAACTCCCTCGATTTTATAATTTCAGTTAAAGCATTATCTATTGCCTGAAAACAGTCATCAAAGAAGACATCCGGCTTGCCATACGGGTCATCAATAATAATTGACGGATTTTTTTTCATCAGACCCAGCAAAATCACCTGGCAGGAGCTACCATCAACTTCCTTAAATAATTTCACATGCCACGGCTCCATACAAATAACAAGATCGTTATCATTAATTTTGACAGAATCATAAAGCTTGGCCTTGTGCCCTTCAAGATTCACGCCTCGATAAAGCGCGCGCCTTAGCGCATCTGAATTAGCCGGCGAACCCTCCTTAGTGTACAAGCCCATTGATACCGCTTTGGCCCCTAGTTGTTTGGCTTTTATCTCTGCGTAAGGACTACGGCATATATTCCCTTTACAGACAAAGACTAGTCGCGAAACATTCGTCCAATCTATATTCTTATAGCGCTCGTAAAACCTCAGCCTATACTTAATTAATATAATAATATTAAAAAGCAACTTTCTTTTTACAGTGTGTCGCACCTTGAATTTAATCTTTCTTATAAAACTGCTCACAGATTCGAAGCCAGAACAATATTGCACCAAGTCCTCAACATTAGAAGGAAAGCTCATCCTTTTTATTAAATATTTATCGGCCTCTGCGGCATCATTAAAACTTACATAACCGGGTTCAGCAGTCACCGCTCCCGCCAAGCAAGCCGATTTAATATAATCAACATCTCTATAAATGAAATCCTCATTACGTCCTGTAGGATAGGCAAAAACCGGGCACGGCTGATCAAGCTTCTCTCTTAGCATATTCCATGACTGCTCAATCTCATCATATGCCTGATCATCAGTACATTGAGACAGAATATAATGATTAACAGCATGCGGACCAAATGATATCCCCTGCTTTTCTAGCTTACGCGCCATATCCCAACTCAAAGGTTTTGCGCAATCCTTCAAAAACACTGTTGGTACAGTACTTAAATAACCTGACAACGCTCTCATCACCTTTTCAAGCTCTGCAATCGGTAGTTTTTTACAGGCACCTCTTAAGGTTGCCATAGATTTGTACCTTCTTACCGGATCAGCAATATTATAGGTTACCTTTTCTCCGTTAATTTCAACGGTAATTTTATCTTCTTCTGTATTGTAGAGAACAAATTTAAGAAAACAGTCCCAAGGCGGGGTTCCTTTATCTACAAAATCAGTTATAAGAAAAATTGTTGCAGGACATTGATGCTTTATAAACACAGGCGCTGCGACTTCCGCCTGTTCGATATAACCATCATCCAAAGTGAAGGCAACAGCCTTTTTAAGCGGTTTTTCACCACTATTGATATTACGGACAATTTCATCCAGCGATACCAGGTTATAACCTTTCTTTCTTAAATGAGTTAGCGCCCGATCTAGAAACTCCGCTGAATGCCCCTTTTCAATCACACCGGGGGCTGACATACGATGCATCATAAAAATAACGGCTTTGTTCTGTAGGCTTGGGAATGCACCTTTCAGGTACAACCACTCCCATGTATATACCAGTATTCTTTTAAGATAGCTTTTCATATCATCTGTCTTACTTTCATCTTCATTGCCAGTCTTGCCTATATCAATAGCCTGGATATCACCATCTCGGTACCACCACAATCTGATGACAAGCCACCCAACTATAACAGGCAATTCGTAATATTTGATTGTTTCAGCGATTAAAGGGCCTATAATCTACCGGCAATGCAAAACAGCGTCATTAATCTCCTGGAACCAGCCCTGTAGCTTACATGAAAAGAGCTCTTGTTCTAGATTCAAATCAGCGCAGCGCCCTGGCAGTAACTCGCTCACTTGGCAAGCAGGGCGTTCCTGTCTTTACCACGGAGGAAACCGCTCCAGCACTAGCCGGCGCTTCACGGTACAGCCGGCAGCATTTTACCTGCCCCTCGCCCGCACAGGAACCCAAAAAATTTATTGAATACCTGACTGGGCTCGTTAGCAGACTACAGATCGACATCCTGCTACCTATGACTGAACTAACCACAACCTTGCTGCTCCTAAATCAGGAAGCTTTCCCATCTACGCTTATCCCTTTTGCCGATGCAAACACCGTCGACGCACTGGCCAACAAGTGCCACCTGATGCAAACGGCCGGCTCGCTTGATATTCCCGTGCCGCTCACCTGGTACGCAGACAATGCAAGCAACCTTCCCGACAAGCTAGAGAACCTGCCATACCCACTGGTACTCAAACCAGGCAAATCCTGGGTTTTTTACAACAACCAGTGGCGGCGAGCCGCCGTGAAGTTTGCTCAGACCCCCGCAGAAGCGCAAAACATTATTGACACATACTGGGCCTTTCAGACCCTCCCGTTTATGCTGCAAGCATCCGTGGAAGGCCATGGCGCCGGGGTATTCGCTATTTACGACCATGGACGGCCACTGGCTTTTTTCGCCCATAAGCGGTTGCGGGAAAAACCACCCAGCGGCGGTGTCAGCGTCCTTTCTGAAAGCGTAGCCGTCGACCCAGTGCAGGGTATCTATGCACGCAAACTACTGGACAATGCCGCCTGGCACGGGGTTGCCATGGTCGAGTTCAAGGTCACACCAGATGGCACACCGTATTTAATGGAGATCAACACCCGTTTCTGGGGCTCTTTGCAGCTTTCTATCGACTCCGGCGTGGATTTCCCCTGGCTGTTGTATCAGGTGAGCTGTGGTGAGCAGGCAAACGCTGTTACTGACTACAAAACTGAGAACCGCTTGCGCTGGCTGCTGGGCGATCTCGACAGCCTGTACCTGACATTTAAAAACAGGCAGGCACCGGTTGGCAAAAAGCTGGTCGCCCTGCTTCGCTTTTTAACTCCCTCACCGCTACGCACCCGACACGAGATAAACCGTATTGGCGATATGGGACCCTTCTGGTATGAATTACGCCAGTATATGCGCGATATACTGGGAAAATCCTGAATGTTGATGTTTTTAAAAAGCCCGCTTTTCCTAGCCTGCTGACGGCACCAGAATTCACAGTCGGCCTGCCCCCCCCCGAAGGTTTGGCATCAGGCAACCTCATCATACAGATATCGGTACTGTCTGAGCATTACCTCGATATCATAGGTTTCGATGGCATACTGTTTCGCGTTCTGCGCCATTTTTTCCCGTAACTCACTATCGCTTGCTACCTTTTCCAGGGCATCGGCAATCGCTTCCGGGTTTTGCGCATCAATAAGCACACCAGTCTCCCCCTCCCTGATCAAACCCACGTAACCACCCACACGCGTGGCAACAATGGCGCGCGCCGCCACCATGGCCTGTATTGCCGAAAGCGGCAGACCTTCGGTAACGGACGATGACAGAAAGATATCGATACCGGCGAGGAACTCGCCGGCATCATCGGTAAAGCCCAGGAACTGTACGATTTCATTAAGACCCAGCTCTTTTCTAAGAGCCAGTAGCGAATCATACAGCCCCCCCTTTCCCTGACCGGCGATTACAAAACGAAACGGAATTTCACGATTTTTCAACAGGGCAGCCGCCTTCAACAAGATATCGTAAGCTTTTGCCGGTCGGATATTACCCAGACTACCGACAATAATTTCATTATTATGCCAGCCGAACCGATCTCGTATTGCAATGGACGGTGGACGAATATAAGCACCTGTTTCAATGCCATTATAAACAACCACGCTTTTTTTCCGGCTAAGTGAGGTGCGACTGATAATATCCTGCAAAAGACTGTCGGTAACTGCCACGATACGTCTGGAACCCATATTAATAGCGGCGAATTTCAGGCCGACCAGACGTTCATTCGGCTTAATATCCACTTCGCCATGAAAGGTAGCGATTACCGGCCTGCCGGTGATCAGGCCCGCCAGAGAGCAGTATACATTTGCGCCCAGCAGGTGCGACTGGATCAGATCAACCCCCTTCTCCCGAATAAGCCTGCGCAACCCCATCAGGTAAGAAACATTAAAAGAGCCCCTGGCATCAAGCAGAATCGGCTGCACACCTCTACGACAGAGCTCTTCGTAAACCCAGCCCTTGCCACGTATCACCACCACTGAACGATATTTATCCGCTGGCAGACGTGTTGCCAGATCAATAAATACCGTCTCTGCGCCACCCGGACCGGTGGTATCAATAATATGCAGAATAGTCTTCATGAATATATATTTTCGTTACAAAGTAGACTACATTACAATAGTCACCCGTTATAAACCAGCTCGTAAATTTTCCTGAAAAATCTTCAAGACCACATGGCAAACAGCCCGTCAGTTAAACGTATAGTCAAGCGTAGCCTACAGCATATAGCCGCCGCTTTCGGTCCACACAGGCGCACACCAAAAGAGCCAGTACTCCTTGTATTAATGTATCACCGCATACTGCCGGAAAATGATACCCGCGCCAAACTTGAGGAGCCGGGCATGATGGTAACACCAGAAACCTTCAGAATGCACATGCAGCTGGTAAAACAATACTTTGACGTATTACCACTTTCACAATGGATCGATTACAAAAACAATGACAAAGCCCTGCCGCCACGCTGTTGCGCGATCACCTTTGATGACGGCTGGGCAGACAACTACGAGTTTGCCTACCCTGTACTGAAAGAACTCCGACTGCCCGCTACTATTTTTCTGGTATCGGACATGATCGGCACGAATCGACTTTTCTGGCCCGAACGCGTGGCACACACATTAGCCACTATCGCCAATCACTGCCCCGACAAGTGGAACGATCCCTGCCTTGCATGGCTTAAATTCAATAATATCGGCTATAACTACGGTTCAACACCTCCCGACAAAGAGCAGTTGAGCGCGCTGATCGGACAGATAAAAGCGTTAACCGATGAGGATATTCATTCCCGCCTGGACAATATTGCCGCCACCTTAAACCTGACCATTCAAACCCAACCAGCACTTCTAGGCTGGGATCAGGTTATCGAAATGCACCAGTCCGGCTTAATCGAGACCGGCAGCCACACCTGCAACCACATACGCCTGACCAGTGGTCAGAACAGTGACACACTGATGCACGAAGTTATTGACAGCCACTCAACCATTGAAAAAAATACCGGTGCACCAGTGACTGCTTTCTGCTACCCAAACGGTGATCATTGCCCCGAAGCCGTTACGCTGGTCAGAAAAAACTACGCCTGCGCCGTCACAACCCACAAAGGCTGGAATACCTGCCACACCAATGTGCATACCATGAACCGCATTGCCATACATGAAGACATCAGTGCCGACGAAACCGCTTTTCTTGCCCGTATTTCCGGCTGGCTATAACACCCGATGCCAGACACTCACAACAAAAAACAAATACTGCACAACCCTGCCGCCGCCTACACAGCTTTGCTCAGCACCAGTGACGTAGCGCCACAGCAGTTGTTAGACCTTGCCCAACAGCGGCAACAGCTACAGCAACAGGCCGACAATCAACAACTGGAGAATAAAAAACTTTCACGCCGCATTGGCGAGGCCAAGAAAGCAGGTAGTGACATGGACACACTGGACAGACTTCTTAATGAGATGAAAACCGGCAGCGCCACATTTAAACAACTTAAAGCCGAACAGGCCGTAGTCGAAGACAACATCCTGTCATTTTTCCGGAACAATAAAACCACCGAAAGCGACACCAACAAGACCGTTGTAGGCGAGCTCCCCAGGCGCCTCCACCTGCGTTCTAACATCAGCATCGACAGCGTTTCCATTCATGAGCTATCAGGCCCTCTGACAGAGTGGAACCATTATGTTAAACAACACCCAGATGGATGCATCCATCATCGCAGCGAATGGAACCATCTTGCAAAGCACTTATAATCACAACTGTCTGTACCTTTTTGCCCGCAACCACAAGGAGGGCATCTGCGGCGTACTGCCGCTGGTACAGCTAAACAGCCGCTTGTTCGGTAATCTGCTGGTTTCCATGCCCTGGTTCCAGCGCGGCGGCGCGCTGGCCGACAACCCGGCAATAGAAGACAGACTAATGGCCGCCGCCGCAGAGCATGCGACCGTGCTTGGCTGTGAGCACATTGAATACCGCGACAACATTCCCCGCGAGGCGCTACCGGTCAACACCCACAAGGTCAACATGGTGCTATCATTACCGACGGAGGCTGAACAGCTTTGGCAGCAATTCAAACCGAAACTACGAGCGCAGATCAAGCGCTCGCAGCGAGCGCAACCGGCAATACATTTTGGCCGTGAAGAGCTACTGGATGATTTTTACCGTATTTACAGCCGTAATATGCGCGACCTGGGTTCACCAGTTCACAACAAGGCGCTGATAGCAACTATTCTGCGGCAGTTCCCGGACAACAGCTGGCTGGCAGTTGTTTATTTACACCACAAACCTGTTTCTGCCGGTTTCCTGCTGGCCGACAAAGACACCATGGAAATCCCGCTGGCATCAACCATTCGCAATGCGAATCATCTGAGCATCAACATGTTTCTTTACTGGGAAATACTTCAGTTTGCCATCCAGCAGGGATACCGTCACTTTGACTTCGGCCGCTCAACCCGTGGTGCCGGTACCTATAACTTCAAGAAACAGTGGGGGGCAAGACCCATGCTGTTGTACTGGCATTACTGGCTGCACGAAGATACTGAACTACCGGGGCTTAATCCGGACAACCCGAAATTCAAGCTGGTTATTGCCGCGTGGAAACGTCTGCCAGTCTGGCTCAGCCGGCTGCTCGGCCCGGCTATCGTCAAAAATATTCCCTGATATAAGCACGACTGATACAGCCTCAAGCGAACCCGACACAGCTCAGGCACTATCTCTGTCGAAAAGCCCCAGGCTATTCAGGACATCCTCACAGGTAGTAAAACTAAAATCATCCAGCAGTCGTTCCAGCCTGTGTTCACACTTGTGCAGATTGTTGTAATGTCTGAATCTAGAAAACGCACTGGCCTCAATGCGCGGCTGATCCGAATCCACTTCCCAGGGGTGCAGATAAAAAACGAAAGGGCAGCCGCGATTATTCACTTGCCGCAAACCGAATCGGGTTAGCCAGTAAGGATAAAGCCGAAAATAACCGCCACCCGCCACCGGCATCTTGTAATTCAATATTCTGGCGGTCGATAGCGGAAACTCCACTAACGTATATCCGGCGGGCGTCGTTAGCGTATGCGGAGTCTCTTCAGCGCCTGGTATGCCGTAGCGATCATGACGCACTGGAAAAATACTCGAATCATATTTAAATCCTTCTTCAGCAAGAATATCCAGAGCCCACAGGGATTTTCTGGTAATGGAATAACTTGCCGCACGGTAACCTTTAACTTCAGTACCAGCAAGTTCTTCCAGCAATGCTTTTGACCGCCGAGTTTCATCCCGAAAAACTTCCGGCGTCTGGTTATAAATCAGCTGATGACTGAAACCATGACTGGCTACTTCATGTCCACGCAAGGCAATTTCCCTGACCAGTTGCGGCTCTCTTTCCGCCACCCAGCCAAGGATAAAAAACGTGGCTTTAACACCCGCCTTCTCAAAAAGATCCAGCAACAGATGGGTATTTCTTTCAACCCGACGTGGATGCAGATCCCAGTCTTCATGGTTGATGCTTTTTGCGAAAGCAGAGACCTGGAAGTAATCCTCTACATCAACAGTAAGTGCATTATTTATATCCATTGCTGACAGTAATTTATTCTTCTGAACCGTAATAACTGTAATAATAACTACTGCGCCCGGAGAAACCTTCACTCTTATTCATGATCAAACCCACAGCCTGATCTTCAGGCATCATCTCCAAAGCCTCTTCCACTGCCGCTTGCGGAGTCTTCCCTGCTTCAATTACGAACACAACCTGTCCGACCAGTGCGGTCAGCACCTGAGTTTGCGGTGTCGGCAATAACGGCGGCCCATCAAAAATTATAATGCGATCATCGTAGCGCTCCCCGATTTCCGCTACGAGATCAGCCATACGCTGACTGGCCAGAAGCTCGGTTACAAACTCGTGCTGCTTGCCTGCCGACAACAGGCATAACTGAGGGACGTCCGTGGTCATCATGGAATCCCCCACCGTAAAACCATCGGTTTCGATTACGTCAATCAGACCCGGGCGATCCGCGATACCCAGCGCCCTACTGGTGCCGTGCCGGGTTACATCACAATCAACCAGCAACACCGTATGATCCCGCTCACTGGCAATTGACAGTGCCAGATTAATAGCCGTATGCGTTTTACCTTCGCCAGGTAATGCACTGGTTACCAGAATCAGGTTACCTTTTTCTACCAGCGATGAAGATTTGCCGAAAGCGTTCGACAATAAAGGGCGCTTAATACGACGATATTCGTCAAAAAACAAAGGCGGTAGCTTTGTACCCTTGACAAGCATATTCATATCTCGTAGTCGATCCTGAACCAGAACTCGTCCCGATTCTACTACCGTAGACACAGAACTATATCGTTCCCCTCTCGACTTCTGAAAGAACCGGCTGCTATTCTCACACTCATCGGCAGAATTGACCAACTCGATAATCGTATCGCTATTAGAATTATTGTCCGTGATCTGCTTCATGTAGCTAACGCCCCCTGATCTGAGCAAAGAACGATACGCCTGTGTCACGTAATAACAGAACTACAAAGAAAGCGATTATCAGCAGAAAGCTTGCCGATAAAAATGAGGCCAGCTGCGCACGTCGCCTTCTCTTATGTGCGGGAGAAAGATATAGGCTGACCGTCCCCAGCACCGGCAACCCCGTGGCGCTTGCCACCTGTCTGATATCAATAAATGTCGGGGCCAACATATACCGTAAGAAACTCCAGCCCAAACCCACGGCAAACGCCGCCAGCAACACTGCTACCAGTAGCAGCAGACGATTCGGTGATGATGGTTTCGTGGGCACGATCGGCGGCTCGATTACGCGAAAGCTGACCTCACCCGTTGATATTCCAGCACTTTGCGCCAGTAGCGCAGACTCACGTCGCTCTACCAGCTCCAGGTAGCGCTCACGGGTAACTTCATAGCCACGATTAAGTTTGGCAAGCTTAGCTTCCACTTCAGGAATAATATCAATAGAATCTTTCAGTCGCTTAACATAGGCCTCCTGTTCTGCCTGCTGGGTTTTCAGCGTAGCAATTTCTACGCTTGCTCTGTTCAGTTCGACCTTCATCTCCTGATATACCGGATTAAATTCTGTTGCATCCACATCACCAGCCGCATCCTCGCCCGCATCTCGACCAGCCTTTAGCTCCGCTATAATGGCCCTGACGGCGAGTACGTCAGGATGCCGCCCCGTATACTCATCTAGCAGCGAATCCAGCTGCTGCCGATAGCGTTGAATCTTGGCTTCACGATTTGAAGCATAACCTCCGCTTAGCACCGGACTCTCCCCTTTTAACTGCTTCTGTAATTCAGCATGACGGCGCTCCGCAAGGCGCAGGGCAGAACGCGTTTGCTCAACATCATCCTGTGCACGCTGTAGGCGCAAGTAGTAACCGCCTCTTTCGTCTGGCATAAAACCCACATTGGCTTTTTTGAAAGCCGCCAGCTTTTGCTCAGCCTCTGTCAAGCGTCTTTCATATTCTGCAATCTGGCTGTCAAGAAATTTCTGCGCCAGTTGGGTGTTCATGCGGGTAGAACTTAGAGCACCATTTATCATTGAATTAAGCAGGTAGGATACCACCTGGTAGGCCAAGGTCGGTGATGTGGAATGATAGCTTATCTCGTAAATATTATTATCGTTACCTCGTCTGTTATTTCCACCGCCTTTCACCTCAACGGTGGCAGCAAGCGTTTCCAGCATGGTTTCCCGCTCCCTCGGCGTACCTATCTTGAGATCGAGGTCGGTTTCACGGATAAGCCCCAACAGATTTTCACGGCTAAGCAGCGTACGGCTCATGACCTGAAGCGTATCATCCGTATCAGTTTCTGGTGCCAGCCCTCTTAGCAATGGCTTCATTACAGATGAAGTATCAACATAAACCTCGGTTCTGGCCTCATATTTGTCCGAAACCATAAGGGCCACAGGCCAGCCTATTATTGCTACCAGCCAGGCGATAACCAGCGCCGACCAGCGATAGCGCCACATGCCATGTAAATAGCCATAAATCTGGAAAAGTTGCTCATTCATTCAAAAAACATCTGTTAAAAGTTTCACCGGAAATCAGGAATCACCGGGTTCGGGCAATCAGAAAATAGGATCGATACTACCTACGACTGGCAAACCAGATTATCACTCGGACAAAGTATAGTTTATTGTTACTGCATTACCTGTAAACAATGAACTATTAACTGGAAAATCCTTCTTCACCAGCTCTCGAGTAATTTTTTCACATTCTGCCGACCGCTGAAAAGCTCGTTGCTGTCAAGCAGCCGCCGCAAACGCTCCCTGGCCTCAGCTCGCTCGCCTGTGCGCGCCAAAGCCACGGCGTAATGATATTGCACGTCCGGGCTCTCAGGCAGTGCCACAAGTGCCTTCTTCAGAAGGTGTCGGCCTTTATTCGCCTGCCCCTGCTCCACCAGGATCCAGCCATAAGTGTCCAGAACACCCGGACTTTCCGGCGCCAGACTATAAGCTTTTTCCGCAAGCACCATGGCCTCAGGGTTGTTTTCCAGGTTATATATCCAGGCCAGATTATTCAGAACAAGCACGTCATCTGGGGCTATTTCAAGAACACGTTTGTACTCAATCACGGCCGCGCGGTTTTCGCCTCCCGTCTGATAAATGCTGCCAAGAAATTTGTGAACATCAACGCTCTCCGGATTGCTGCGTAACCAGTCCCTTAATACGCGTTTTGCCTTGTCTGCCTCATCCATGAGCATATACGTCCTTGCCAGCTTGATGACGACTTCGCTAAGCGGTTGTAGCTTCAGCGCTTTACTGTATGCACGTACGGCAGCACTATAGTTTTTCTGTTTTTCGTAAACCGCTCCCTCCAGTGTATAAGCAATGGCGGAATCCGGTTTAAGTTTATGAACGCGCTGGATATACTCTTTGGCACGCTCAGGAGAACCCTGGGTTAACTCCAGGTTGGTCAGTAATAGCAGCGCCGGCACATTATAGGCATCAACAGCTAACGCAGACTCCAACTGCCCTCGCGCGCCTCCTATCTGGCCCAGCTGTAAATAGACTTCACCCAGCAGAACATGCCAGCGCACGGACACTGCCCGCCTGTTAACAAGCCTGTTTAGTGGCTTCACTGCTTCATTAAAACGCTGCTGACTTATTAGCAACCTCCCCTGTATTTCCATCACTTTCGGGTCATCTGGTGCGAGATCAAGCAGCTCCTTGACAACCGCCCCGGCCTTACCCTGCTCTCGGCGGCTCAGATAGTACTCGGCAAGAACCAGGCGCGACCGCTGATCATTCAAGACCTGCTCTCTCGCCCGCTCCAGCCAGGACAGCATTGCACCCTCGTCACCACGGGTTCTGGCTATTCTGGCCAGTGCTAAATATGGTTCAACCGAGCTTTTCTTTTCGGCGACGACCTGCCGGTAAAGCAACTCGGCAGCCTCCAGGCTACCCTCCTCTTCTTCCAGGGCACCAAGCAGAATTTTCGCCAGCGAATAATCCGGTTTCAGCGCAATTGACTGATTGAAATAACGACGCGCTTCTTTTTTATCGCCACTTGCGGCAAACACGTTGCCCGCCAGCGCATAAGTCACTGCATCATCCGGTTGGCGCTTTAGTAAATCATGCACGATGCGAATAGCATCATTATATTGTCCCGCCCGTAAATAAGCGGCGATTCTCAATACTTCTGTCTGGCTTTTGCTCCCTCCATCCTGCTGCATCTTGTCCAGTTGACTGATGGCCTGCTCTGTCTGCCCAGCAAAAATATAGGCTCTGGCGAGCTCGCTTCGCAAGGCATGGCTTTGCGGTTCAATCTCTAGTGCTTTTTCCAAACCACTGATACCGGTGGCCAGATCACCCGACTTGAGCTGAGAAACGCCTATCAGCGCCATCAACTCTGCATCATTCTCAGACAGGCGCATTCCCGGCAGCAGCACGGCTTCAGCCTCTTCCTGCCGCTCCAGCAACAGATAGCTTCGACCCAGCAGTTTTCGCACATTGGTATCAGATGGTACTTGCTGCAAATACTTGCTCAGGTAGTAGGCCGCCTGCTCATGATTATTTTGCGCAAAACTGACCGCACCATAAAGCAACAGACTCTTTGCGTGAGAAGGCATATATTTAAACACCTTCAACAACCGCAGTTCAGCCTGCTCGTAGTTGCCCTGCTCAAAATAAACCAGAGCCTGTATGTAGTTGGCCTCTAGGTCATCCGGTGCCTGTTTCAGAACCGGCTCCACCTGTTTTTGCGCTGCCACCAGATCCTTTTTCAGCAGCGAAAGCCGCGCCAACGCAAGCATTGCCTGACGGCCACTGAATGTCACCAGCCCCCTCGGCTCATTTGCCACTACCCTGTCAAACTGTCTAACAGCTCTTATATTGCTGCCCTGAGCCATAGCCAGATAACCACTCAACAACAAAAGTCCGGTATTGTCAGGATAATAAGACAGCCCTCGCTTCAGCAGATTCTTCGCCTGCGAATAATCCTGGTTACTGATGGCAATCTGTACCGATGTTCGTAGCAATTCAACAGCATTACCGTCTATGGCTCTGCCCTTGTCCAGCATTTCTACCGCGCGCTGGTTTTTACCAATAGCCGCAAAGGCATAAGCCTTCAAGCCATAGAGGTTGGCCTGTATACTTTTCGGAAAAACGTCTTTTATCTCAAGCGCAAGAACGTCATTATATTTCTGAGCTGCGAGCATCGCTCTGGCCATACCAAGTAACGCAGCGGCCTCATCCCAGCCAGCCTCTCGTGCCAGACGGAAATTTCTCGCGGCTGTCGACATATCGCCAAAAACAAGATTCAACTCACCCAGAAGAAAACGCGCCTCAGCGTTTTTCGGGTTCTGCTGTAGGACATTCTTCAGCTCTAAGCTAGCCTCCCGCAGTTTATGCTGCTCCACATACGAGCGCGCCGAAGAAACCAGTTGCGCCTCATCTACGCCACCGCATGAAACCAGCAGAAACAGGCATAACAGCCCACCAGCAAACTTGTGGCAGGCATACTCAGACCACCCTTTCTTCAACCTCATTCTCTCTCCCTGTAAATAGCTCGATAGTTTACTCAACTGCCCTGCCCGTTAATGAAACAGCATCTAGTGGCTTGTGCATATCCAGAACAAATCTCTCCAAAACCTGCCTGGAGGCCGATATATCTGTTTTTATCTGCGTGGAAACAGCCACCAGATAGGCCTCCGGCCGACCTATAACAAGCCCCGCCAGTTGCAAGACCTTGCCTGCATACCGGCTTACCGTTACCCGACCGCCAATGTTATACCAGTACCAAACAATGCGCTCGGTTTTATCATGACGCAGCCGCTGTTCCAGCACTGTGCGCCCATTCACCTTCAAACTGCGCGGATGCGCATAAACCTCACTCCAGTCTTCCATTTCGGCAATCTTATTACTCATGTTTACAAGCTCCGACCCCTGCTGCTGGTGCACGTAGTAAGCAATATATAAACTAACCCTACTGTCTTCAAGCTGGTAATCACGCCTGACGGTAACCGCGCCTGTATACACCGGGTGCCAGTTATTGCTACTGACCAGAGGCCCTTTCCAGCCTTCATCTCCAACCGGCAGACCCAGGCTCACAGTAGTCGCGTCAATCTGGTGCGGCGTCATGACATAAAAAGCAACGGGGCCAGCTGCCACTGCCGCCACCAAAAGAAAAACCGGCAGTGGCAGCGACGGGCATCCAACCGAACATCCCGTATGTGATACTGCCGGCTCGGCAACAAAACCATCATCAACAAAAGAGAAACGGCGACTCAGGGCGCCGTCTATAAACAGCAAAACAGCTATCAGTCCGCCAAATAAATACCACCCCAACATCATATGGTCGGCTATCATGGGATGCTGCATATCTGTCGCATAACCCAGATACACTACGATGACGACACGCATTATATTTGCCACTATGGCCGTGGCCGCCGCTACCATTATCACCACTATACGGGCCAGCATACTGGTGTAGTTAAGGTAAGAATAAAGGGTTCCCAGCGTCAACGCGGCCAGCAGATAACGCTGACCGCCACAGGACTCTTCCACGGAAAGAGCACCCGCAGGAACAATAATCATATTTTCCTCGAGAAACGCAGGCACATTGATCAGGCGGATAACGCCAAAGGCCGCATCAGCCGTCAGATCCTGCAAAAACGGCCCCAGGGGAAACCAGATGGGAATTGCCAGAAAAATAAAAAGTACCGGAAACATGAGTTGACGGGCCACCTGGCGCCCAAAGATGGTCCAGAGTATACCCAGCAGGATAAACGGCAAGGCAACCAGCTGGACAATCATCACATTCACCAGCGCCGCCAGCAACCATAGCAGACTGGCAAACAGCACTAGCAGTATAGGCATATAGGCCGGACAAGGAACAAGAGCCGCCAGTCGCTCACGTTTGAGATAAACAAGGTACAGCGAGATTGCAACAACCAGATAACCATGGCCGTAATCGCCTTCACTGAACTCACTCCACCTACGCAACAGGTAAAACAACGGCTGCCAATAGAACACAGCAGACGACAGCAGCAAAAGGCCCAGCGCCAACAGGGCACGAGGCCATGCAGCATTTAACAGCCTCATGATTTCACAGACTCTGCCAGACCGAACTTTTTCAGCATCTGATATAACGATGGTCGACTAATGCCCATTGCCTCAGCCGCGTGCGTGACATTATTATCATGAATCCTCAAGGCACGCAAAACAATCTTTTTTTCGACCCGCTCCCTGGCATCACGCAGATTTAGCGCCTGTATATACTCCTCGTTTTCAACAAAACCCAGATCACTCTCTAAAATCTGTTTGCCTTCAGCGAGCACAACTGCGCGTTTGACACGATTCTCCAGCTCTCGCACATTACCCGGCCATTCATAGGCATCAATCGCCGCACGTGCCGAATCGGTAAAACCACGAAAGCTGCGACCATTTTTCTGACTAAAGTTATCGAGAAAGGTCTGCGCCAATAACGCCTTGTCACCGTCACGATCACGCAATGCCGGAATTTCGATGACTATCTCGCTGATTCTGAAGAACAGATCTTCGCGGAACTCACCACTTTCAATTAATTTACTTAAGTTACGGTGCGTGGCGCAGATAATTCGCACATCAACTTCAATCGTACTTCGCCCACCCAAACGTTCAATCACACGCTCCTGCAAAAAACGCAGCATTTTTGCCTGCAATGCCATTGGCATATCGCCAATCTCATCCAGAAACAGTGTGCCGCCACAGGCGCTCTCAATCTTGCCTTTGGTTTGTTTTACGGCACCCGTGAAGGCTCCTCTCTCATATCCGAATAGCTCACTCTCTAACAAGTTATCAGGAATGGCTGCACAGTTCAGCGCAACGAAAGGCTTGTCCTTACGCGGGCTGAGACGATGCAGAGCACTGGCGAACAATTCCTTACCAGTGCCACTCTCTCCCAACACCAGTGAGGTGGCATCAGTCGGCCCAACTTTTTCTACCAGCCGACAGGCTGCCAGCATAGACGTGCTAGCACCGATAATCCCGTCCAGCGGCGAGTCTCGACCCTCTAAAGCCAGGCGACGATTTTCTTCTTCCAGCTCATACAACTGATAGGCGCGATCAACAATTAAACCTAAAACATCCGGTTCGATTGGCTTTTGATAAAAATCGTAGGCACCACAGGAAATCGCTTCCAGAGCATTCTGGCGATCATCATTACCGGTCACCACGATGATCTTGGTATGCGGCGCCAGCTTCAGAATCTCCTTCAGCGCCGCCAGGCCTTCACTGGCATTGGCAGGGTCTGGCGGCAGACCCAGATCGAGCGTAACCACTGGCATCCGGTGCTTTTGCAACAATTCAATCGCAGAAGCACGATCACCGGCAAGATAGACTTTATAGCCCTCAAAAGACCACTTTAACTGTTTCTGCAATCCAGGGTTGTCTTCGACAACCAGCAGCGGTTTTAACGCATTGTCTACCATAACCTGATATCAGTTTCCTTAAAATTAAAATTACAAATCACCCGATTACTCATGCACTAAGGACATCTAAATCATCACTTTGAGATAAACTCAGCGGGATGTGTAGGGTGATTATAGACCCTTTTCCAGGATTACTTTGCACGTTGATATCACCACCCAGCTGACGAATAAATTCCCGGCTCTCATACATGCCTATGCCCATACCGGCATTGCCTTTTGTGGTGTCGAAAGGCTTAAATAAACGGTTTCGAATAAAATCATCGTCCATGCCGTGGCCGTCATCCTTGATGCCAATGATATACATTTTTTCGGTGCAGGACAGGGTAACAATAATCTCACCGTCATCGGCTGTGGCCTGCTGCGCATTCTCTATCAAGTGTGCGAGCACATTGGCAAAACGTTGCTTTTCCAGATACACCATGCCTGATTCCGATAACACTTTAAATTGCGGCGCCGGTAGTAAATGTTTTTTGGACACGATAACACTTGTCACCAGCTCGACCAGATCCACCAGAACCTTTTTCTCGTTCTCCGCCCGCCTGTTACGCAATTGCGCCAGCAACCGATTGATGTCGGCCGCAGCGTTTTCGACCGTACCAAAAGCGTCTTCGATAAACTCAGGATTTGCCGTATGCTTTTTTGAATTGATGGCTATCAATTCTAACTCGGCCGCAATATTTTTCAGATCGTGCACCATGTAGGCCGAAAGACGGGTAAATACTTCAAACTGCTTCGCTTCGGCCAGCTGCGTTGAAGTCGTCAGTACCGCCAGGTAACTGGTGATTTGCTTGGCCGCCGTTTTTAGCAGATCACGATCCTCCCAGTTAATCGCACGTTCGATCAGCGGGTTGGCCAGCACAACAAATCCCTGTAACACATGGATGCCGTGCAAGGGAACGATCAGCCAGGGCTGCCCTGTATTCAGCCACCAATCGGGCAAGGACAACCCCTTGTATTCGTCGGCATGGCTGGATAGCTCGGCTATATTGATGACAAAACCTTTTTTATCCATGAAGGTTATCAATGATGCTTCGCCTGAAATTACGCGCTCCTGAAGACCACCCTGCCAGGACTCGACATTTTTATATTGACCGCTTTCATCACGCAGCCATAACGATCCAGCGCGCGCATCTACGATATGCGCCATCGCTTCAATCACTGTTTTATTGTGATCCTTATTATCCGGGTCAACTTTCAGGTCTTCAGTCAGGCGCAGCCACTCTATACGATAATCATATTTATTCTTATAAAAGTGTTTACTCAAAAACACTTTTACCTTTGCACGAACCTGCGAGGAGGTGAGTACAACAAATAAAAAAACCACGGCCAGTGTTAAAAACATCACCTGACCAACTTTGCCCCAGTCACCACCAAATACTCTCAGGTAATAACCGGCACCCGCCATCGCCAACAGGTAAAAACCACCGCTGAGAATAGCCGTAGTATTTAAAATAATGTCACGCGAAACAAAAATGTTAAGCGACCAGTTTTTATTACGGGCCGAGGATATCGCTAACAAAGGCACTGCCACCATATGCACTACCCCACGCGCCTCCCACAACCCCTGATCAATGCTCCTGAACAGCAGAGCGTCCGCGTATAAATAAAAATCAAAAACAAAAACTCCGCCCGCACCAAAGAATAAATACTTGGTCGCCCAGCGATAACGCGGCGATGTATTACGGAACAGCTGCTCAATAATAGCGAGACCAATAAGCGCAAGGATAACGTTGCCAGCAATGCCAAATACAAACTGCCCCGGTAAGGTAAACATAGCAACCAGTATTTCGTTCAACAATAATATCGTGGCGAAACCCACACTTAGAGGCAAAGCCCAACGCACAAACTTTTGGTAACTCTGCTTTTGACCATGATGAGTCACATCACCAGACAAAACGACATCAAATAACTTGAATAAAAAAACATACCAGGCAATATAACGAAGAATTTCAAAAACCTGATACGACAGGAGATAAGTCTCTTTGTGAAGCGCAATCTGTAATGCGATGAATGCCCAGCAGGCACTGACCAGCATCGCAATAAAAATCAGTTTTCCCTGCAAGCTTTCACGCCAGCTAAACAGCAGCAGCACAGCAAAAAAGCTATACGCCAATCCCGCTCCAAGATAACTGTATAAACCAAAATTCATTTCCACTACACGCCCATTGCCATTTACTTTAACTTTTACAGGCAATAAAAATCCGCCAATATAGCGGATTTGATGTTATCAACAAAAATCTATCTAATTGTAACCTCTGCACTATTTACACCACCAATAATATAACCTTAAAAAGTAACCCCTACTTCAGGAGCAGAAAAAGCACTTTCACGACCATCAACATCTACTGTAGTAACAACTATTGAATAAGTACCAGGCCGAACCAAAATAGCGCCGATGCTCACCTGCACATTTGCAACATTATTACTATCGTCGATATAAATTGGCGCTTGATCACGATAAGTACCCATCGCGGTTTTATAGTAAATATTATAACCAGCTATTTCCGCTAAAGCGATTGGCGTTACATTATCCTCTCTCCCAGA
>JAJRTD010000143.1 GCA_024278435.1 Gammaproteobacteria bacterium
ACCCGCTGGCGGCAACCGTGCGTTCGCGGTTACGCTTTAAATACAATTTCAGCCGCAATCTGAAACGCAGTTTCGGTATTCCCTGTGTGTTTTCGACCGAGCAGCAGCGTTACCCGGACAGGGGCGGCAATCCCGGTTATTGCAAACCCGGTGTGTCAGGCCTGTCGCTGGACTGTTTTTCCGGCTACGGTTCGTCGGTAATGGTAACGGCCAGTTTCGGTTTTGTTGCTTCCGCCAGGATGTTACAGATTGTCAGTAAAAATAGTTGATTATGGATTTGTCGGATTACGCTGGTGCTAACCCGATAAATCTATAACTGCAGGTTCGGATTTACCCACACGAGGCGGTGTCATCTTCATGCATGTTCGTGTGAATAAATTTGCAGCTATGGAAAATGAACGATCTGATATTTTTTATTGTCACTTCTCAGCCCATGGTTTCATGGCGCAGGTAAATCGCCACAATCAGTAGTCCCAGCATCAGCAACCACACCGATATATATAGCAGGCGTGACTGTTTTGCCTTGTGTGCTTCCAGCCAGGTGCGTGGCCGGATACCGCGAAACAAAAACACCAGTTGAGCCGAGAGGTTGATGCAGACAATATTCACTGCCAGCAGCAGGGTTGCTCCCAGTGCATGGTCAAAGGCGCTGATACTTAGCATCAGGCCGATGGTAACGGCGGGTGGCATCAGGGCAACGGCAACCATAACCCCTACCAGTACACTGGATGTACTGCTGATCAGTGATAATGAAGCGGCTGCGCCGGATGCCAGGGCAATGGCGGTGCCGGAATAGGCAACATCGGTGCGTGACAGCAGTTCGCTGCTGCTGAAATTGCCCGGCCATAAAAGACCAATACCGATCGCGCATATAATGGCCAGGGTAATGCCGATAAAAATGGTTTTTAATGATCCGGCGACCAGCTGTTTTTCACCCAGTGATGCGCCTAGTGAAAAGGCGATGTTGGGGCCCAGCAGGGGGGCGATCACCATGGCGCCGACAATGACGGCAATGTTGTTTTCCAGCAGGCCGATGGCGGCAACAATAGCCGACAGAATCACCAGTAGCACAAAGTTATTATTGAGCTGGGTGTCTTTTTCCACCTGCGCCAGGATCTCCTCGCGGGTACTCATTAGCGCGGCTTTTTTACGTTCTTTTTCCCGGGCTTTTTCTTCTTCCTGTTGCTCAGGAGTTAGCGCTTCAGGTTCTGGTTCCACCGGCTTGGGCAGAACGGTATCGGGAGTGACAATCAGGATGTGGTAGTTGTCCGCATTGTGCAGAATCGTTTGCAGGGCATCAAGTACCTTCTGGCGTTTTTCATGGCTGACCAGCAGGCGGATGGCAATCCGGCCGTCCTCGTTTTTCTGGGAGAACCAGACATCCTCAACTTCCTGTTGTTCGGCAATGCCGACAATGGTATCCAGGTTGGCGGCATCAGCAATGACTTCGATAATCTTCATGGCTGAAGATTATGCCTTATTCGAACGCGTATAAACAGTCGCTGATTATATGCCAGAAAGCACTGGTCGCGAATGCAGGCGAAGGAGATGCTGTGGAAGGTTTGAGCCCTTTGCATTTATTCCGCAAAAGGCAGTGGCTGTGCCCTTACAGGGTGCTGTTGGCGAGTAGCACCACAACCATCACGGCAACAGAGCCGGCAAGAACATAAGGCAGTTTCAGGCAGATACCGGGCAGTTCTGCACAGGATTTTCTGTCTTTACAATTATGACAAACTTTCATTCAATACTCCGCAATAAGTGATACGTTCCTGATTCTGCCAGCGGTTTGTATTCACCGCTGCTGTTTGCACAGGCTGCTTTCGTCAGGGTCTTCTACTGCTTCCGTAACGGCGCATACCAGGGTATTCAACTCGTCTGTGCTGATGCACTGTAGTACCCGGGACAATAATTCCGGTGCTACCTGTGCATAAACATGCCGGCCGTCTTTCAGCGCTACGCTGATACCTGCGGTATACGTTTCTGCTGTGGTTTCCTGTTCCTGCGCTTCGGCAAGATCACGATCCATGTCCAGCAGTTCATCGTAGTAATCTTCAAGTTCTTCCAGGAGATTACTTTCCGAATCTTCAGGCAGTCTAACTGTATAACAGTCATCTGCGCAATCAACTATTGCTGTGATTCCTGCCGATATGGCAGACTTGGTAAATAAATCACAGGTCTTTTTGTTAAAGAAAATATAGTCGAGCATTGGTTCTGTATGGTTGATCTATATCAAGTATACATGTAATCGATTGTACTTTATTTTTACTGTTTATATGCTGAAAATATTACTTCTGTCATCTTTTTAACCTTATTAGATTTTTCATGGGTCGGGTTAGCGCCAGCGTAATCCGGCAAACTTATAACCTGTAACCGATAACGTAAAATATCCACTATATATCAAAAACACCCGGTGCTGAAACGCATGATTAACAATAACCCCGGCGTCACTTTTTTATATTTTTTATCACTGCTGTCCCGTTAACTGTTTCTGTTTCAGCATGATATACAGCAATATATGATGGTGCTGGTTACTACTGTTATACTGGGCGTGAAACCAGCGGCACATATATTTTTGTCATCCTGAACAAAGCAGAGCGTAGCTGATATGTACAGGATGTACGGTAGTAGAGT
>JAJRTD010000144.1 GCA_024278435.1 Gammaproteobacteria bacterium
TGTTAATGTCAGTGAATTTTCCGTGGCCCGTAGTAATACATTAGAAAGCGCAGGCATAGTCTGTCTTTTTTCTACTGCCCCGATGATCTGCTGAAGGGGATTTAGCAGGGTTTCCTTTTCAATTTGGAACTTCATCGTGTTACCTATATATATTATTATTTATTATATATTTAAAATAGTTATTATTATAAGTTCCGCAGCTATCTGTGGATAACTTATATTTTTCTTTATAAATCAATAAGTTATTTACTATAAGTGGTTCTTATAAAGAACTTATTGACTGTCTTTTAACTGTTCACGGTTTGTGGATAAGTACAAACTGTATTTTTATCTACCGGTAATCAATGCTAATGACACAGTTTATGCACAGCTTATTATTAATTACTTAATATACGGATCATGTTTTTGTAATCTTCATTAATCCGGTTGTCTGATTCTCTTAATTCTGCAATCTTTCTGCAACCATGTAATACCGTGGTATGGTCACGGCCACCGAATGCTGCACCGATTTCAGGCAGGCTGTGATTGGTTAATTCCTTGGATAAAGCCATGGCCAGTTGCCTGGGCCGGGTAATGGAACGGCTGCGTCGATTGGAATGCAAATCGGAAGTCCGGATCTTGTAATATTCTGCAACGGTTTTCTGGATATTATCAATGGTAATGGTGCGTTCCTGCAGCGCAATAAGGTCACGCAAGGCTTCCTTGGCAAAATCCAGGGTAATCTGTGAGGCGGTAAAATTAGCCGTAGCAGAAACCCGCCGGAAAGCGCCTTCCAGTTCACGAATATTGGATCGAATACGCTTGGCAATAAAAAAGGCGACTTCGCTGGGCAGCTCCGTATTGGCTTCCTCGGCTTTTTTCTGCAGGATGGCTACCCGGGTTTCCAGTTCCGGTGGTTCAATACAAACCGGTAAGCCCCAGCCGAAACGGGAACGCAGACGTTCTTCCAGGCCGTCCACTTCTTTTGGATAACGGTCACAGGTCAGAATGATCTGGCTGCCCTCTTCCAGTAAGGCATTGAAAGTATGGAAGAATTCTTCCTGGGAACGCTCTTTTCCGGCAAAAAACTGGATATCATCAACCAGGATGGCATCCAGGGAACGGTAGTGCTGTTTAAATGCATCAATGGCATTGTGCTGCAGGGCTTTTACCATATGGCTAACAAAACGCTCGGAATGAATATAGGTGATGCGCGCATTCGGGTTTTTTTTCAGCATCATATTGCCAACGGCATGCATCAGGTGGGTTTTACCCAGACCGACACCACCATAGAAAAACAGCGGGTTATAGGCGCTACCCGGATTTTCCGCCACCTGCAGAGAGGCTGCTTTTGCCAGCTGATTGGATTTACCTTCAACAAAGTTATCAAAGGTGAATAAAGGGTTCAGGTTATGTTCGACAAACGGTTTGGTGGCCGGGGCTTTTTTAACCGGTATAAACGATTCGGTTTCTGAGGGTACATTGGCTACGGGGATTTTTTCGCTGGCCCGGTTCTGGCTGCCAATTTCAATTACCAGCTGAATGGCCTGTTCCTTGTCGATATCAAGCAATATGGCCTGTATTTTTTCCTGGAAGTTCTGTTTTACCCAGTCCTGTACAAAACGGTTGGGCGCCAGCAGCTTGATCTGGTTGTTTTCTTCAATGACCTGTAGCGGACGAATCCAGGTATTTAGCTGCTGATCGGTGAGTTCCTGTTCTAATCGTTGTAAGCAACTGGACCACATTGTTTTGCTCACGCAGATTGACCTCTCACATCAGGCAATGAATCATTTTTGGCAAGATAGATGATTCTGGGATTTATCGGGAGACTGATTGTATACCTGTTAAACCGACTTATCCACAAGAGAAAGTTAATATACGGCGAGAGAGGGCTGATGGCAGCGGCAACTGTATAAAATTTAACCAGTCATTGCAATGAAGTGTGGAAATACGGGGTTTCAATGAATTATTTTTGACTAAAGCACTTGTGGCACGTAAAATGCGCGGTTCGCTGAAACATTGTTATTAGGTTTATAAGTCATGAAAAGAACATTTCAACCCAGTTGTCTGAAACGCGCCAGAACGCACGGTTTTCGTGCCCGCAGTCGTACTGTTGGTGGTCGCAAAGTATTAAAAGCCCGTCGTTCTAAAGGTCGTCACAGTTTAACTGTTTAAGCTTAACGGCTTACTCGTACTGACAACGAATAGTTAACGAATAACAGGGGAAGATCCTATCTCCTCAAAGTTATCTTCCGGGACATCTCCGGGGCGATTGCCACAGGCAAGGCCCACGGCTGATTTACCCAAGCAGGCAAAGTTGCTAAAAGCGGCGGACTATAACCGTGTTTTTGACAAGCCTGTTCGTTCCTCAGATCGCTATTTTACGGTTTTGGCTCGACCTGATAATGGAATGCGTGCCCGTCTGGGCATGGCGTTTACTAAAAAAAGAGTAAAACTGGCGGTGGCGCGCAATCGGCTGAAACGTATTACGCGGGAAAGTTTTCGATTAACACAGGATAAATATATTGCTGATTATGTAGTGTTGGCCGGCGCACAATGCGTAAAAGCGACAAATCAGCAATTATTTCAATCATTGGAAAAACACTGGCAACAACTGAATAAAAAATGCGAAGAATTATAATTATTATTATTCGTGGTTATCAGTATTTGCTTAGTCCCTTTATGGCGCCAAGTTGCCGCTTTACGCCGACCTGTTCAAATTATGCCATTGAGGCTTTTCAGCGATTTGGATTCTTAAGGGGGCTGGTTTTATCGGTACGTCGAATTTTCAGCTGCCATCCCTGGCATCATGGCGGTTATGATCCGGTACCCGCCACTTTTACTTTGAAAAAATCAATCAAAGAATAATTCTCAGGAATAAAAATCAAAATGGGTAATCCTCGCGTTCTTTTATATTTCACCCTGTTCTTTATTATGTATCTGCTCTGGGTTCAATGGCAGGTTGAATACGGACCAAAACCGGAACCGGTTACACAGAATAAAGTTTTATCCACTGGCGATGAAAAAATCCAGGCCGGTGATATTCCTCAGCCGGCCGCTTCAGCAAATGCCGAAAAAACGGTTGCAGCCATTGAAAAAGAACCCGTTGTAAACCCCGGAAAACGCATCAAGGTTGTTACTGATGTACTGGAAGTTGAAATAGACACCCGGGGTGGTGATATTCGCCGCGTGGTTTTACTGGATTATGCCGTGCACGCGGACAAGCCGGAAGAAAAACTGGTACTAATTACCGATCAGCCATTTAACTACCAGATTGCGCAGTCCGGCCTGGTTTCCGTAAACAAGGGTACAGCGCCGACACATAATGCGGTATACCGCAGCGAAAAAGATGTTTACCGGCTGGCGGAAGGCGAAGACAGTATAGAAGTTCCACTTTACTGGACCAGTGAAGATGGAGTCACAGTGAAAAAAGTGCTGCGCTTCAAACGCGATGATTATGCGGTTGACGTAAATTATTTTATTACCGCCAGCGATAAGCCCTGGAGTGGCAGTGATTATATGCAGGTCATTCGCTCACGTCCTGATGAATCCGATAAAAACACCTTTATCCATACCTATACCGGTGGCGTTATTTATAATGAAGAAATCAAATATGAAAAATATGATTTCGACGATATTGCTGAAAAAGATTTAAACACCCAGCTGAAAGATGGCTGGCTGGCGATGATTGATCACTATTTCCTGGTTGCCTGGATCCCGGAAACCGGTAAGGATAA
>JAJRTD010000004.1 GCA_024278435.1 Gammaproteobacteria bacterium
AGTAAAAGATATTGCTGTTAGGCCTATACACAGGGTACACACGACTGATTTATACATCATTTCATTTCCTTCTATTTCATTTATTTTGTTTTTGATAAAGCCAGTGGAGGAAATGGTGGCCGAACCTGGAAAAAATCGTCAGGAACGATTTTTCACGAGCCCTGCTTTTCAAGGGCGAGCCTGTTGGTGAGGCGCACGGATGCGCCGAATAATTTAACCAGCTGGTTCAATTCGGTACATATTGCACGATATGAGCAATTGAAACAGTGACTTTATATGGGAGGAAAAATGGTGGCCGAACCTGGAATTGAACCAGGGACACGCGGATTTTCAATCCGCTGCTCTACCAACTGAGCTATTCGGCCATTTCGGTATAACTGTGATTTTGAGCCGGGAGCAACCGATCGCTGCTTGCCTCAAAGGATGCGTATTTAATCGGCTAGATGCCTCTGAGTCAAGTTCTAAAGTCCTGTTTCAGTAGATTATTTTGTTTTAGCCAGCAGGCGGCTGACCGGTGCGGCCAGTGCCAGTTGTGTCAAGTCGGGTTGCCACTGGTACTGCCCGATATCTGCAATGCTGACGGCAGTATTACTGTTCGGCATGTCGATATGCACTTCACAGGGCGTGATATCCAGGTGAAAATGACTGAAGGTGTGGCGCAGCACCGGCAAGTCATTGTATTTATTAACCCTTAGTTGCCAGTTCTGCTTTACGGTTTTCTTTACTGCCTGGTCCATAGCCAGCTCCGGCAGACTCCACAAGCCACCCCAGATGCCGGCAGGCGGGCGTTTTTCCAGTAAATAATGCCCCTGTGCATTACGAATGATCAGCAGTCGCTTCTGCCGTACCGGCAGGATTTTTTTCGGTTTGCGGGCCGGTAACTCAGCAACCCGGCCGGACTGCAGGGCCAGACAACTGCCGCTAAGGGGGCAAGGCTCACATTTTGCCGAGCTACGGCTGCATAGCGTTGCTCCCAGATCCATAATGGCCTGGGTATAGTCAGCAACGTTGTCCCGCGGGGTGTATTTTTCCGCCCACTGCCAGAGCTGCTTTGTTACCGCAGTCTGCCCTGGCCAGCCATCGATTGCCTGGTGGCGGGCCAGTACCCGCTTTACATTACCATCAAGAATGGCATGGCGCTGCCCCAGTGACTGTGCCAGGATGGCGCCGGCGGTGGACGGGCCGATGCCGGGCAGTGCCAGCACCTGTTCATAATCCCGGGGAAATACCGACTGGTGCAACTCATTGATCTGCCGGGCGGCCTTATGCAGGTTTCGGGCGCGGCTGTAATACCCCAGGCCAGCCCAGTGCAGCAGAACCTCATCCTGTGATGCCCGGGCCAGGGTCTGAATATCAGGAAAACGCTGCATAAACGATTCGAAATAGGGAATGACGGTTGCTACCTGCGTCTGCTGCAGCATGATTTCCGAGATCCAGCAGGAATACAGCGAGCGGTTCTGCTGCCAGGGCAGATCGTGACGACCATGTTTTCGATACCAGCCAAGCAGACGTCTGGCGAAATCGTTCAACGGAACAACCCTTTCAGCTTGTCCTGCAGTTTGTTTTTGGCTTTTTCTTCGGCGCGTTTCTGCTCGGCTTTGGCCTTGTCTCTCAGGCGCTGCTCTTCCGCTTTCGCCCGGTCACGTAAACGCTGTTCTTCCGCCCTGGCTTTTTCCTTAAGGCGCTGTTTTTCAGCATCCAGTTTGGCCTGGGCATCTTTCTTTAGAACATCGGTAGTGGATTTTTTCAGGCGGCTGGTATCGATTTTATATTCGATTGCAGCAAACGGGCCGTATACACGCACATACATGGGATCGTTAAATATTTTTTCCAGCGCCGTTTTACCACGTGGCAGCTGAGTGGATGTCATCATATCCAGACGGTTGGCCATGATATCCACATAACCTTCAGCCGTGATTTTCACCCGTTTCGAGTCCATCAGGAAATTATCGGTTCTGGCCTTGCCGTCAGCAAGCCTGATATTACTGCGAATCAGGTCGAACACCGTAACCTCGCGCGGGCGGTATACCCCCATCAGGGAATCATATTGCCCCAGTCCCTTACTGGCAACGTAATCAGCCACGGACGAGCGCATGTAATAGGCCGGATCGAACCCCCTGACCCGGGTCTGCTTCATCTTGATAACTATTTCGCCCTTGCTGCTGCGTTTTAGCTGGTTAATGGTTTCGCCCCGTGTCCGGATGTCCATGGCCAGATTAACCGCACCTTCCATCTCCAGTTCTTCATCACCCATAACGCCAACAAGGAACGGGTTAGCCACCGGACCTACCTGTATCTGGTTGGCCTTGAGGTTGATCGCATAAAGCGGAATAGCTTTTTGCACGTCAAGCTGGACGGCTGCATTTACCTGCCCCTGCAGCACTTGCATGGACAACGGCTTGATATTGATGACACCGTTTTTCGCCATCAGCGACATTAAAAACTGCTTGATGTCATAGTCCAGCGCGGTCAACCGATCGATACGGAAATCACCCTTTATATCCAGTGAGCGCATCAACTCCAGCGGCAGCTCAATTTTCTCATCTTCGCCAGCCGCATTCTGCGCCACTGCTGTCGTATCCTGCTGTTTTGCCTGCGGCGTCCTGGCACTGGCCACTTCAGCTTCGGTAACGGGCGGCATATAGTCATTGATATTCAACTGATCAAACGCCAGCTCATATCGCAGCTGCTGCTTACTGAGATTAGTGACATGGATCCAGCCACTGAGGGTACTGTCATCCAGGGCAAATTCAAAATCATTGGCCTGCAGTTTTTCTCCGGCCAGTTTTATTTTTGCTTTCAGTGCCAGGCGCCCCAGTGCATCCGCCTTTGCCATTTCCGGTAATACCACGCCGGCGCGCTTGGCGACTTCGCGGCCGTTAAACGGCTGCACTTCAATATCACCCTGAATAAGCGGTGTTTCCAGAAACTGTGTCACCCGAACCTCCGACAACACGGTCAAACCCAGCGCCGACAGTTGCAGCTGTTTTAAACTGACACGCTGCTCATCCATCAAAACGCGGATATCAGATTTGATGGTTATGGTTTCCGGCTGGGGCAGCAGCGCTTTAGCATCCGCCACGATGGTAAACACGAAGTCCCTGAGGTTAAACTCGGTGAAATCCCGGTTAAAAGACAAGGCCGTGGCCAGGGTCAGACGGGTATCAATTGCCGGCTGGTTGTTTTTTATACGCGCACTGAAGTTCACATTAACCGGTTCATCGAAAGTGATGGCACCGGTTTCCAGATTTAACTCGGAGACGGTGACCCGGGTATTGCTGCTGCGATCATCGTAGTTGATAACCGCATCAACAAACTCAAAACCTTCAACTTTCAATGACTGCAACAATGAAGCACTTTCCACCTTTGCCGCCGGTACTGTCTCTGCAGGCGCTGCTTCCTGTTCAGGCGCTACCGTATCTGTTGCGGATGGCTGCGACAGGCTGGACCAGTTATTGCTTTTATTTTTTGCTACCTCCAGCGAAACATTTAAACCATGCAACCGGATGGTATTGATTTCCACCTGTTTTTTAAGCAGTGGCAACACATTCACCTTAACGTCCAGCTGTTTTATGGCCGCAAAATGTTTAGCCCTGAATCCTTTTTCATTGCCCAGAGCAAC
>JAJRTD010000145.1 GCA_024278435.1 Gammaproteobacteria bacterium
ATGAGTACCATTCCCAGGCTTTCAGGTAACGCTGCGCTATTCGCCTTTGTTGGATTTATTGATAAACATACTAAACAGGTAGGCCATCATCAGCAACATAAACACCAGTATGCCAACCGTTAACCAACCTGTTAAATCATTGAACAATTCACCGAATACTTCCATTATGATATCCCCTGTGTTTTCTCGATAGTGTATTAAACTTTGATAATATAGCTTTGATTTAGACCAACAACTTTAGACCTGATCTTCGCTCAAGCATACCGTTTCAATTTAAAACTGGCAACACCCGGCAACAGAACCATGGCTTGCAGTCTTTAATATATCCATGTAAAACAACAGGGTGGCAAATAAAATGCCTCGACCGAGAAACCCGCTTTTTACAGTATGCTGTTACAGCACGCCCGGCAGAAGTGATGAGAACCGTATGGAATTTTTTGCTGAAGTAGCCAATACAAACTTGAATGCCGAAGCGCTCAAAACGCTGGTCACCATAGAGCGCCTTCCCCGGCTGTGCCCGTCTATCAGCTCAGTACTTTCTGACGAAACGGTAAGCGGCAAAATCTATTGTCTGTGGGGCGAGTTCAATATCAACCGGGAGGAAATCCGGGACGGCGTACGCTTTTCACTGCCCAACTGCCCGAATGCACTGGCGTGGACCGTAACCAGCGATGACAGAAACAATACCGTTATTCATTGCACCATCAATACAAACCAGCATGATCCTGACTTTATCGAGTCGATCGAGCTGTTTGTCACCGACTGGCATGATGGCATTAAAAACGCCATAAACCATGCTTAATCTGCCTTTGTCTCTGCAGGCATGGAATACGGAACATTTCAGCTCGGCGTTAAAACAGGAAATCGCCGCTCTGGATCCGCAGCTTCTGCCATTGCAGCAGGGCCTGCAGCACAGCAGTTATGCCAATGGCGACAATATTTCCGCAGTTATTTTAAATACTGCTGACAGCGGCAACTTTATTGAAGTCAAGGTCGGCATTTTTTATAGCGGGATCATCGCTGGCTGCAACTGTGCCGATGATCCGTCACCGGTTGATGAAATTAACGAGTACTGTGAACTGCTATTCAGTATTGATAAACAAAACGCCACCGCAACCGTAGCGCTTTCTGACTGACCTATTCAGCGATGAGCCGGTTAATGGTTTTTATCACTTCCGGGTGATCAAACTCACGACCGCCAACCGCGCGGTAACGGATATTGCCTTTTTTATCAAGCAGGTAGGTTGTTGGCAGGCCGCGTACAACATAGGACTGCGACACCCGGCTGGTGGTATCAAACAGGATTTCGAAAGTCGGATCAACCGGCAACTGGCCGGTAAAGGCAAAAACCTGGTCAAAGTCTTCCATCTGGTTTACCGCCAGCACTTTGAATTTTTCAGAGTTTACCTTTTGTTGCAGCCGCTCCATTGATGGCATCTCACGCACACAGGGCGGACACCAGGTTGCCCAGAAATTCAGCAGCACGACCTTGCCACGAAAATCGGACAGCTTTACCTTTTCTTCATCCAGGTTCAGCAGCTCAAAGTCCGGGCCGGCGACGATTTTTTTTACCGCCATTAAATTATGGCTTAACTGCGGCTGCTGCCAGTCAGCATTTGCCGCGCCGGCAAGCAGCATTAAACTAATGGCTAAAACACGGTTCAGATACATTTTTTATTCCACCTCGGATAGAGATTCCGGTGAGCACTTCAGGTTTTCCAGTACCCCGCTATAGGACACACCATCGAGCTTCCATTTATAAATCAAATCAAACTCGGTTTCACGTGGCAACTTTATCGTGGTAAAGCCCTGTTGCCAGTCACCAACCGCAAACTCACCGATATCCGGCAGCAGTGTCCAGGAAAACAGGATATCGGCTTTTTTCCATTCCTCAAGCCACCGGGTTTTGGTTTTAACCGGATGCAGCTTGCCGTCTTTTGTGCGATAACGCCAGTCTGCGACCCGGTAACTTAAATGCTGGTCCGAGGTATTTTTAAGAATGCTGCCAAAGACACAGTAGGCGGCTATGCGCTCGACTTCCTGTGGCGGGAAATTATGTTTTGCGTAGACAGCGCGGACAAAGTCCGGGATCAGCTGTATCAGCTCAATGCTGAAGCCCCTGTCCTCGGCCTTCCAGGTCAACAGCCCGGTTACCTTGTTCTTATGTATCGTTACTTTTGCCGCAGGCACGGCCGTTGCCATCGACAATAAAATGGCCAGTACAAAGCCTTTACAAACTGTTATTTTTTTATAACTGGACATATGACACGGATCACCGTTTTACCTTGATTATTTTTAATACCGGCTCATTGAGTACCTCGTCGTCATTAAAGCCGGAGACCAGTAATACCCTGTTGCCGGTTTTTGCCAGCTTGCACTGGTCACAGATATACTGGCTTAATAACTTCCAGTCATGGGCCTTGTCTTCCCCTATAAAAAAAGGAATCACGCCCCAGTGCAGGGCCAGCCGGCAACAGGTGGCCATATCTTCCGACACTCCCAGCAATGGTGACAACGGGCGCTTGGCCGATATTACTGCCGCTGTATGACCACTGCGGGTCGGCACAAAAATACCCTGTAATTGCAAATCCTGCGCCAGGCTGCTGGCCGCGGACGCTATGGCCTTTCGTGAAGAAATACTTTCACTGGCCTGTGTAAGGTCATCACCAAAACTGCCTTTTAACCATTGTGCATTTTCTATTTCACGCAGTACGCGGTCCATCATTCTTACCGCTTTTAGCGGGTATTTACCCGCAGCCGTTTCGGCCGACAGCATAACCGCATCCGTACCCGATAGCGCCGCGTTTGCCACATCACCGACCTCGGCACGTGTTGGACGGGCATTTTCAATCATTGATTCCAGCATCTGGGTGGCAACAATAACCGGGCGATGATGAAAACGCGCCTTGTTGATTATATCTTTCTGGATCAAAGGCACCTGCTCAGGCAACAGCTCTATCCCCAGGTCACCGCGGGCGATCATGATGCCATAGGCCGAGGCAATGATCTCGTCAATATTTGCCACCGCTTCTGGCTTTTCGATCTTGGCGACAATCGGAATTTCCTTTTGCGTGCGGCGCATATAGTTTTTCAGACTGTTGATGTCTTTCGCCGTACGCACAAAACTCAGGGCGACGAAGTCTGCTTCCAGCTCCATGGCCAGCGCAACATCCCGTTTATCCCTGGCGGTAAAACTGGATGCGGAAACTTTTGAGTCCGGCAGGTTCATGCCCTTGTTGTTTTTAAGTTCGCCGCCGTAGATTACCTTGCAGACAACCTGTTTGCCCTCGACCTTTTGCACCCGGCATTCAAGGTTACCGTCATCCAGCAGGATTCTGTCTCCCGCCTTAACATCCTTGTACAGCTGTTTATACTGCGAAATGATCAGGCCATCGGAGCCGGTGCCGGCGGTACAGCTGATAACGACCGTTGCATTCCTGGTTAACTGTATGCTGTCCTGTTCAAAGGATCCGACGCGGATCTTGGGGCCACACAGGTCCATTAGAATGGCAATGTGTTTGTCCATCTGTCTGGCGCAACGGCGTATTCTTTTAAACACGCGTTGATGGCCGGCATGGTCGCCGTGTGACATGTTGAGGCTAAAAACATTCACGCCCAGCCTGATCAGCTCTTTAATGGCTTTTTCATCATCACTGGCCGGGCCGACGGTGGCAATAATTTTTGTCCGCCGCCAGCGGAGATGTGTCTGTTTTTTTTCCGGTTTGTTTTTTTTCATTTTTTTGTCCACTGCGGAACGATGGACGATCAGGCTTCCTTATGTATCCAGTCGGCACCCAGCGTGCCCTGCAAGCGATCGAGGTAGGAGTCACTGTTGACCCATTCCAGCATCTGTTCAGCATTTTCAATCCGCTCCTGCAAATCAGACCACAGGGCGGTGTCGGCTTCATTGGTCTCATCCATTTTC
>JAJRTD010000146.1 GCA_024278435.1 Gammaproteobacteria bacterium
ACGAGTTTTTTGAAGCCTACCCGGATATCAATGTCGACCTGCTATTCGATGACGACTATGTCGACCTGGTAAAGGACGGTATCGACCTGGCGATAAGGATCGGACCGCTGGCCGACTCATCACTGGTCGCCAGGAAAATAGGCGTCAGCCCGCGTATCGTGGTTGCCAGCCCGGAATACCTGATAAAGCACGGCCGCCCAAAAAAACCGGCCGATCTGATCAAGCATAACTGCCTACTGTATTCGCTACAGAAAACACCCGACCTGTGGTACTTCAACAGCATGCAGGAAGGCGACGAGTCCATTCACGTCAACGGCCGTTTCAAGGCCAGCAGCCACGAAGCCATATGCGATGCCACTCTCAACGGCCTGGGCATATCCATCATCTGCGACTGGTACACTCGTGAACACATCAAAAACAATAAACTGAAGCAGATACTGGAAAATTTCAAACCAACTACCTACGACATCCACGTGGTTTACCCGGAACGCCGGTTCGTACCGCAAAAGGTAAAAAGCATGATTGATTTTCTGGCTGAGAAAGTAAATAAATAACATTGGCCAGACCTGTGAGTGGTAGTCTAAAAAGCCGGGTATGTTCCTGGCTTTAGTCTCTTAAACTCAAAGCTATATGATTTATTAAGGAGCCTCTAATTAATGTCATCTGAGCGTTAGCAATATGTCCATGAATGGACAGTATTAGGGTAATGCAGGAGTAATTACCGAAGAATCTTTTACTCCATATGTTGTTGATGGTGCCGTGATCCAAAATCCCTCGACAATAGCGCCTGCATTGTCTAATAAGTTACATCCATGTAACGATCGACTGCGCTCGGGATGACAAATACTGAATGGAACAACAGTACAACAGGGGGCAGACCCCCGGTTTTTACAACTGAATCAGAAAGTAAAACTGCTCGTTCGTTTCACCCTGGCCAAGCAGCTGTATATTTCGCTGCCGGCAGAACGCCGGTATGTCACTTTGCAGCGCCTGCTTCGCTGATACCGCCATCAATGTCTGCCCCGGTAGCAGGACTTCCAGCGCATCATTGAGTTTGGAAAAAGGCAGCGCACAGTCGGTACCGGAAATATCGACAAACAGGTCACAGGGGATTGAATCTATACTCATAATTTATACTGCTAGTAACAACGGAAAGACATTTCACCACAGAGACACAGAGTTTTATTTTGTTAACGCACGCCTACGGCGTGCGTTAACAAAAACAAGCTTTTCTCTGTGCCTCGGCAACCGCTCCTGCGTTGCCCTACTTACGGGCCTCCTGCCCTAATCTGTGGTAAATGTTGTTTTGTTTATGAAAAAAATATTATATCGAAAACTTGATCGGTTTCAGGCTTTCCCGGGTCTTGTCAAACTCCGACCACAGTTGCGCATAGCTGGTTCCGGTTTCCGGGTGCACCCGATCCGGCGCTATTTCGGCCAGCGGCCACAACACAAATGCGTTTTTCAGAATCTCACCGCGCGGCAGCTTGAGCCCGTTCTCATCCAGCTGTAAATCATCATATAGCAGCAGGTCCAGATCCAGGGTACGGGATGAAAACTTCGGCCCGCTACGCTCACGGCCATGGGCATCCTCGATATCACGCAATACCCGGTTGCTCTCGTGAACCGGCAGCACGGTTTCACAGGCGATCACCATGTTGTAAAACGGGTCCCCCTCAAAACCGACCGCCTCGCTCTCGTAAACCGATGACAGGGTTAATTCACCAAACGCCTGCCGCATTGCTTTCACCCCGGCGCGGGTATTGGCCTCGCGGTTGATATTACTTCCCAGGCTGATATAGATAGTGGCCACCCGGGTTACCTGTCAGCCCCTGTTGGCCCTGTGGCTACGGGATGGCCGCGTTCAATAATAACGCCCACCGAGCGCGAACCGGTGACAGCCCCCATTTTACGGAGCTTGAGCCGGCACCAGGGCACCTTGAATTCATTGAGAATGATGGCAGCAAGGGATTCTGCCAGGGTTTCCACCAGCTGGAACTTGCTGTCCTCGGTAAAAGCGATCAGGCGCTTGGCTACCGCCTTGTAATTCAGGGCATCATCGATATTTTCGCTGGCGGCCGCTTTAACATTATCCGCCGCCATCTCGATATCAAGCGCAATGGTCTGTTTTACCTCGCGCTCCCAGTCATAGATACCGATAATGGTTTCAATACGTAAGTCTTCAATAAATACTATATCCTGCGCCATTTCCTGATTTTCGACCCCGATTACGGTTAAATTGCAGTTTCTACTGCAGTTTTGAGTATTTGCACAACTATTATACATGGCTACCGAGCGCTGTACGCGGTGAACAGCGCTCGGTAGCGCTAATTATTTGCTGCTATTTCACTTGTCATCAGGCATTTTCTCCGATAGAATTGCCGGCTCATTTTTTCAGAGGTTTCGAAGCTTTTTTTCGACCCTCATTTTTGGAGTATTTACAATGTCTAGAGTATGTCAGGTAACTGGAAAACGTCCGGTCGCTGGTAATAATGTATCCCATGCTCATAACAAAACAAGACGCCGTTTCCTGCCTAACTTGCACAACCATCGTTTCTGGGTTGAAAGCGAGAATCGTCATGTAAAACTGCGCGTATCTGCCAATGGCATGCGCATTATCGATAAAAAAGGTATCGATACAGTTTTAGCTGAAATGCGCTCTCGTGGCGAAAAAGTTTAACTTCGGGGTATAAGGAGAACGATTATGCGCGAAAAAATCAAAATGGTATCGTCTGCTAAAACAGGTCATTTTTATACCACAACAAAAAATAAACGCACCATGCCAGAAAAACTGGAAATGAAGAAATTCGACCCGGTGGTACGTAAATACGTAATGTACAAGGAATCCAAGATCAAGTAACTGGACAGGCCACCGCGACATTATAAAAAGCCCGGTTTATACCGGGTTTTTTTATGCCACGAATAAACCGGTCTCTACTCGATTGACCTCTAACTTGCGTTCCCGCTTAATCTGGACCATTTCCAGATTTAATCCCTTTTATATGATATTGATCAAAGAAAATAATGAATGTTCATTGCTATTATTTGCAGTTTACCCCCTAAATCTGGCTTAAAAATTATGGATACTAAAAACACCGGCAACAATAAATCAACCACTAAAGCTGCATCGTCCACAAAAACTAACAAAGCATCTGCAAAACGCACAAAAAAAGATCTGAAAGAAATCCTTGCCAAAATGACCGACCCGGAGAAGGTTCTGGCCTCACCCGATATTATTTCTGCCTCCGATCTGTTGCGAGTCAGTTATGAGCTGGGCGAATACCCCTATCCTGAAAAAATCAGCACCAGGGAATACGAGCACGAAAAACAGCTGTTACAGGCGGAGCTGCTAAAGGTCCAGGTCTGGGTAAAGGAGCAGGAAAAGCGCATTGCCGGTTTTTTTGAAGGCCGCGATGCAGCCGGCAAGGGCGGAACCATCAAGCGCTTTATGGAACACTTAAACCCGCGCTCAGCTCACGTGGTGGCACTGGAGAAACCCAATGAACGGGAGCTTGGCCAGTGGTATTTCCAGCGATATATCCAGCACATGCCAACCAATGGTGAAATCGTATTTTTTGACCGCTCCTGGTACAACCGTGCCGGCGTCGAACGGGTAATGCAGTTCTGCACCCCGGAAGAGCACCTGGAATTTTTACGCACCGTACCAGAGCTGGAACGCATGCTGGTCAATGCCGGCATGATCCTGCGCAAATACTGGTTCTCGGTCAGCCGCCACGAGCAGCTGCGCCGTTTCCACTCGCGCTCACATGACCCGTTAAAACACTGGAAACTCAGCCCGATAGATATTCAGTCGCTGGACAAGTGGGACGACTACACCGAGGCCAGACGCAGCATGTTCTTCCATACCGATACTGCCGATGCCCCCTGGGTAGTGGTCAAATCGGACGATAAAAAACGCGCGCGCATCAACTGTATGCGGCATTTTCTGTACAGCCTGGATTACCCGGCCAAGGACCCGACCATTGCCTATAAACCGGACGAGAAGATTGTGGGAACGGTAGATTCGCTGTACCCAAAAAAACTGGCGCGTTACGTTTAAGTGATGCTGCAGGCCTGCATAAGGAACTTTGCAGGCATGCCAGAAAACGCCGGCAACGCTATCGCTTTTGCCAGCCTACGATAAGCTGGAAGGAAGGTATGTATAAAACGGGTTTTAAGTTGTACATTGTGCGCTTTTACTTATAACTCATAACCTATAACTTTTTTTATCACTGCTGTCCCGTTAGCTTTTTCACTGTCATCTTGACTGCAGCGGTAGCGGAACGGAAAGATATTGAACCCCTATGATATGGCGACTAAGATCCTTCGCTAATTGCTCCTTGCATTACTCTACTACCGTACATCCTGTACAATCATATATTGCTGGATATCATGCTGAAATAGAAGTAGTTAACGGGACAGCAGGGAACTTTTATAACTTATACCTATCCGGCATACTGCCGCGCCAGCGCCGCATAAACATCATCCTGAAAAGTGCCGCTGTCACTATCCAGCTGCAGCAGAATATCGGCCAGATGTTCGTTGTCTTCACGATCATTCCATATTTTTTTGTAGCTGCCCTCTTTGTAGCCGTTATCCTGCCTGAACATATTAAGCACATTCTTGCCGACATAGGTCTCATACAGCTCATCAAATGACATATCGAGATATTTCATTATTCCGGCAATAAAGGAAAAATGCGCTCCCTGGTCGGTCAGGGTCAGTAATGCCAGACATTCGATAGTCTTGCGCACGTCTTCAGCCTGCATGGCGTTATCAAAATCCCGGGCGATCAGGGCCGCCGTATCCTCTAACGGCTGGTTCTGCTCAAGGCGAATACTCAGGGCAAAGTGCACGATATCCACGACTTCAAGCTTGACCTGCATAATGTCGGCATCCTGCTTCTTCCACCACTTCCAGCCATAGTGCTCCAGCATCTCGGAGGCTTCCATCCAGATTGCGCGGTACCATTCGTTGCCGGCAGTGCGCCAATCAGGATTAACCCTGCTGTTCATCGAGTCCTGTAACTCAAGCATCGTTTGTATTTTCTGTTTCATAGTCGTTTGATAATAAGCGGCGCGATGGCCATTCGTCGATCGTTTATATTGCTGAATCAATTTTATAACAAAAATATCTGGCGGCGCTTATATATTCCGGACAATAAAAAACTCGCCATAGCGGGTCTTTACAGAATTTATACAGTATCAGCGGCGTCTACGATGGCCGACAGCCACAATACCCAACAGACCCAGTGCTAACAGACCGACTATGCCCGGCTCAGGTACATCATGCTCATTGTCATCGTCTGAGCAACGTTTTTTGCAATCATAGTCTCTCCAGTAGTCGCGATCTTTTTTATAATCGAACCTTTTATC
>JAJRTD010000147.1 GCA_024278435.1 Gammaproteobacteria bacterium
GATAGAGTGGATCGCCATGGCGATTTCCGCGCTGCCCACCATGCCGATTTTAATCGCGGCTATGGGCATGTCCTCGAGTACGGCGCGGGCCTGTTCGATAATAATCTCGGACGGCATCGGCGAAAAGGAGATGACATCAACTGTGTCCTGAACTGTGGCGGCGGTGATAACCGAAGCGGCCACGCAACCGTGACTGCTGAGGGTTTCAATGTCTGCCTGTATGCCGGCGCCACCGGTCGGATCGGCGCCGGAAAAACATAATACAACAGGGGGGATGTTTTTTGTCATCGTTATCTATCACCGTGTTGCCATGAGATACATGGAGTAATTTATGGGCTATTCTAACGCATTCAAGACTGTGTAGAATAGCCATAATTAACAAGCGAACAAGTGCGAGGAAATTATGGCGTATAAAATATGGATCTGCCTGGTCTGTGGTTATGTCTACGATGAGGCAAAGGGTGATGAAGAACACGGTCTGGCCCCCGGAACTCGCTGGGAAGATGTGCCCGATGACTGGGAATGCCCGGACTGTGGTGCCGGAAAATCAGATTTTGAGATGAGCGAAGTCTGATTACCGCTTGCCGGTTACCGCGCAAAGGGTGACTGGCAAGGGCGGATGAACAGGGGCTTGCGGTGTCAATTTCCTCAGCGGTGTTTCTTGACCGGGCTTCCGTCTACCCGGATGACCTGGACTTAAATGCGTTACAGCAAAGCGTTGCACACTGGCAGTGGCTGGACAATGCGCGTGGCAATGAAATAACCCGGGCTGTTGCCCGGGTCGATGTGGTTGTCAGCAACAAGGTAGTGCTGGATGCGTCCGTTCTGGCACAGGCGGAAAAGCTGAAGCTGATCTGTGTGGCCGCCACCGGCACCAATAACGTTGATCTCGCTGCCGCCCGGGAAAAAAATATTGTGGTCTGTAATGTACGTGCTTATGCCACCGCCTCGGTAGTACAGCACGTGTTTTCCCTGTTACTGGCGCTGACCCGAAAACTGCCGGCCTACCAGCAGGCAGTGTCTGCCGGGCGCTGGGTGCAGAGTGAATTTTTCTGCCTGCTGGATTTCCCGATACGGGAGTTGCAGGGTTTAACCCTGGGTATCGTTGGTTACGGCGAGCTTGGCCAGGCAGTGGCGAAGCTGGCTGAGGCTTTTGGCATGAAGGTACTGATCGCCCGGCGTAACCGCCAGGACCACCGTGAAGGCAGGATTGACCTGCATAAGCTGTTGCCACAGGTTGATGTGCTAAGCCTGCACTGTCCGCTGACCGCAGACAATAAGGGGTTGATTGGCGAAAAGGAGCTGTCCCTGATGAAACCGGACGCCCTGTTAATCAACACGGCGCGTGGTGGGCTGGTTGATGAAAAGGCATTGTTGCAGGCATTGCAGGAAAACCGCCTGGGCGGTGCCGGACTGGACGTGCTGGCACAGGAACCACCGGCGGCCGATTTTTTTCTGTTGCAGCAATCGTCGCCCAATCTGATTATCACGCCGCATATTGCCTGGGCCAGCCGGCAGGCCCGGCAACGGCTGGTTGATGAAATAGCGAACAATATTCTGGCTTATAAGCGGGGTGAGGCAAGGAATACTGTTTAAAGGTTTTTCACCACAGAGACACAGATAAAAATCTGTGCCCTCTGTGTCTCTGTGGTGAAAATTTCTTTACTCGCCGATTACGGTAATGGTCAGTTTCCTGGCTTTCGGCTGGCTGGTTTTTTCCCATAAATAAATACCCTGCCAGGTGCCCAGGGCCGGCTTGCTGCGATTGACCGGAAATGAAATACAGGTCTGGGTAATGGCGGCACGCATGGCTTCGGGTATGGCGTCCATGCTCTGGTCGATGGTGGCGGTAATACCGTCGCTGCTGGGTGCCAGTTGCGCCAGGAAATCCACGGTTTGTTCCTTTGTGGCTTCGTCCGCAGTATCATTGATCAGCAGGCTGCTCATGCTGTTATGCACAAACAACTGGCAGGTGCCGACATTGATTTTTGATTTTTGAATAATGTCGGTGATGAGATCGGTGATGTCAGTGGCGCCTTTTTCCTGGGCGGCAAGTTTTATAGTATCCTGAAAAACCATATCGTGTGCCGGCAATGCGGATTATTCGCCCATTATAGTGATGGCGATATTTCTTTTATGTGCGTTGGTACGATGCTCCCATAGAAAGATGCCCTGCCAGAGGCCAAGGTCGCATTTTCCTTTGTAGATGGGAATGGATAACGAGCTTTGGGTGAGTACGGTGCGGATATGGGCGGGCATATCATCCGGGCCTTCCGAGCGGTGTTTGTAGGCACTGTCACCGTCTTTTACCAGCTTTGCCATAAACCGGTTCAGGTCTTCCCGTACCGTGGTATCCGCGTTTTCACAAAGAATTAACGAGGCGCTGGTGTGCTGAATGAATATATGACAGATTCCGGATTTAATGCATGATTTTTCAATGGCTTCCGAGATCTGTGAGGTAATGTTATAAGTGCCCCGGGAAGTCGTTGAAAACCGTAATTTCTGTTGGTGTAGCATTTAATGACCCCTGATAATACCGTGTTTGCCGGCATTGAAAACCGGCACTGAAAATATTAATAGAAGTCTAGTACAGATCGGCCGAATTTTAGAGAATTGATAGTAAAAAAATCAGGGACTTAAGGGTTCAGGCAGCGGCCAAAACCCAGTGCCAGTTGCTGCATCAGTTCAAACCAGGCGTTTTTGGCATTTTGCGTGTTCAGTCCCAGTGGATCCAGTGCGACCGCCCTGACCGGGCGCTGGCGCAACAGGGAATCGACCAGGGCGGGTCTTGGCGGTTGATAGACCAGGCACTGTATATTGTCTTTATCAATACGGGCGCTGATCTGGCGCAGGTGTTTCAGGCTGGCGCCGGCTTCCTCACTCAGGTTTACCGAGCCGGCATAATTTAAACGGTATTCTTTTTCAAAATACTGAAAGGCATCATGAAAGCTGATAAAGGGTAAGGCGGTGTTTTTCAGCTCGGCCCTGACCAGGGTGTCGGTCTGCCGGATGCGGCTGAGCAGTGTTTGCAGGTTTTTTTTGTACTGTGCTGCATGCGCCCGGTCAAAACTGACCAGCTGTTGATAAATATGCCGGCTGATGGCAATGGCATTATGCGTTGAAAGCCAGATGTGCGGATCAATTTTGTCTTTATCCGGGGATTCGTGGATGTCATGGTTTTGATCGTGTGCTGATTGTGAGCCACGTTTATAAAGCAGTTGCAGGTCTTTTGCCTGCAGGGCAGAGATCACCAGTGCGGATTGCTGCTGCTCAATGATCTTGCTGGCAAAGCCTTCCATGGCTGGCCCTATCCAGATAATGACTTTTGCCTTTGCCAGCAAACGCCGCTGCGAAGGGCGCATATTGTAATGATGCGGTGACTGCGCCTGTTTCATCAGCAAGGCCGGTTGGCTGATGCCCCGGGTTAACTGTGCGACCAGTGAATACAGTGGCTTGATGGTGACCACAATATCGCCTGAGTCGCCTGCCCGCACGCCGGATGAAGCAAGAAAAAGCAGCAGGCAGCTGAAAAGCGAAAGAATTAACGGCCGTGCGGGGCGGGCAGGGAGGGCGGATTTGCTGGGGCGAATTTGAAGCATGGCTGGAAAACAGGGATTGTTTAATAATGTAATGTTATAATGTAACATTATTTGAAAATTAATTCCTTTATATGGTTAAACCGCAACCAAAGACAGCAACGATTGAGTGTCGCCATGCAGGCAGTATCAGTTGTGTAAAGCCCCTGCACCAGCAGCTAACCCGTTTTCTGGCACAGGCCGATGCGCTGTGCCTGCAGCGAAAGCAGCGTTTTACCGCCCTGAGAAAGCAGGTGCTTTCGCTTATCTGTCAGTCGCCGCAGCCGCTGGGGGCCTATGCCCTGCTGGATCTTATGAAAGAATCGGGTCGCTCTGCCGCGCCGCCGACGGTTTACCGGGCGCTGGATTTTTTGCAGCAGCAGGGCTTTGTGCACCGCCTTGCCAGTAATAATACCTACCTTGCCTGTGCCCATCCCCAGCAGCAGCATGAGGCGGTGTTCCTGGTCTGCAAGCAGTGCGGCTTTACCCAGGAATTGCATACCGACGGGATATATAAGGCTGTTGGTGCCCGGGCGGAAAAGGCCGGTTTTAAGCTCGAGCATGCATCGGTTGAGGTCAGCGGGCTGTGTGCCGGCTGTCAGCAAAAAACCGGGGTGAGTCAATGACGCCGGATTTGCCAGCCAGTGACCAGCAGCAGGTTTTACTGAGCGCAGAAAACGTGGCTTTTGCCCGCCGTGGTAAAACCATTCTTTCGGAAGTCAGCCTGGCTATACATAGCAGGGAGATCATCACCCTTATCGGCCCCAATGGCGCGGGAAAAACCAGCCTGATACGCATCCTGCTGGGGCTGGCAAAAGCCGGTTCAGGCCGGGTGAACGCAAAGCCGGGTTTGCGCATCGGTTATGTGCCGCAGCGCATCCACGTGCCGGATGTAATGCCGTTGCGGGTCTATGACTTTCTGAATGTGACCGGCCGTTATTCATTGCCGCAGTGTCAGCAGACACTGGATGAAGTTAACTGTGGATACCTGCTTTACTCGGCGATGCAGACTATTTCCGGCGGTGAAATGCAGCGCGTATTGCTGGCGCGTGCACTGTTAAAAAAACCGCAGCTACTGGTGCTGGATGAACCGGCTTCCGGCATGGACGTGATTGGCCAGCAGGCCCTGTATGAAACCATACAGGCCATTCGTGATAAACAGGGCTGCGGTATTTTACTGGTGTCACACGATTTGCACCTGGTGATGGCTGCTACCGATCGGGTGATCTGCCTGAATACCCATATCTGCTGTACCGGCCACCCGGACGATGTGACCGCAAACCCCGAATATCTGAAATTGTTCGGCCACGCCATTGATGGCCTGGCGCTGTATTCGCACCGGCATGACCATGAACATGATCTGCATGGCAATATTGTTGCCTCGGAGCATTGCCGCAGCTGTGAACACAACCAGGAGCCGGGCCAGGAAAAATACAATGGATGATTTTATTGTTTATGCGCTGGCCGCCGGTATTGCCCTGGCACTGGTGGTCGGGCCGCTGGGCAGTGTCGTGGTGTGGCGACGCATGGCCTATTTTGGTGACACCCTGGCCCATGCGGCTCTGCTCGGGGTGGCGCTGGCTGTTGCCGCAGAGCAGCTGCCGATGATCGGTGTCGGCCTGGTGGGTGTGTCGCTTGCCGTCATTCTGTTCTGGCTGGAAAAGCAGCGTGAGTTATCCACCGATACCCTGCTGGGTATCCTCTCACACAGTGCGCTGGCGCTGGGGCTGATCGTTTTCTCACTGATCCAGGCGCAGGGATTTAATGTCAGTTTAATGGCCTATTTGTTTGGTGATCTGCTGGCGGTCAATGCTTCGGATCTGGCCTGGATGTATGGCTGCGTGATGATTATATTGCTGGTGTTCAGCCGTCTGCTGTCGCCGTTGATTTCAATTTCAGTCAACGAGGAACTGGCGCGGGTAGATGGTGTGGCGGTGGAAAAGGTCCGCTTCCTGTTTATGATCCTGCTGGCGCTGGTGGTTGCGGTGGCGCTGAAAGTGGTTGGCATCCTGCTGATTACGGCCCTGTTGATCATACCGGCGGCCACGGCGAGGCTGTATGCAAAATCACCGCGACAGATGGTGCTGGTATCTGTAGTTGTTGCCATACTGGCGGTTGTGCTGGGCCTGTATATGTCACTGCAATGGGATCTGCCTACCGGCCCGGCGATTGTGGTTGCCGCCTCACTGCTGTTTTTCAGTTCCCGGATAGTGAGCTACCGGGGACGCTGAACAGACGGCTGCTCAGCCTCGTATTTCTCTTATGGCGGCAACTACCCGGTCGTGACAGTATCGGGCAAGTTCGCTACGGGTTTTGCCCAGGCTGGAGACCGGTTCAAGAAAATGCACTTCTACATCAATGCCCGGTGCCCGGGTAATTGAATCAAATGATTCACCAATGCTGGTGTCGCCGGTAAACAGCGCATCCGGATTGACCGTCACTTTCCCGGTCTGTGGATCTTTTACCGGGTAAAAAATAGCGACCGGCTGCACCATTGATTCGGCATCGATGGCACTCTGCAGCATGCGGCTGTGAAAACGTCTTATATGGCCATCGCTGGTGGTGCCTTCGGCGAACACCAGGCAGTTGTGTTTTTGCTGCAGGGCGCTGGTGATTTCACTGGCGGCATCCGAAGCCGAGCCGTGGTGGCCACGCCGGATGTATAGGGTACCGGCGCGGGTGGCCAGCCAGCCGAACAGGGGCATGGTTTTTACTTCGTGCTTGGACAGAAAATGTACCGGCACCAGGTGGCCGATAACAAGGATATCCAGCCAGGACATATGATTGGCAACAAACAGGGTGTTTGCCGGCAGCGGCTGACCGTAGTATTTTATCTTTACCCCCAGCGAACGGGCAACGGCTCCAAGCCAGCGGGTAACGATTCTGCTGACCACGCCATGTGTGGGAATAGTGTTGCGTAAAAAAACGATACTTAGCAGAACACCGGTAACCAGCATAATGGCCAGCAGGATAATGCGGTATAGTTTTCTTATTGAGGACATCGGCTTGATGGCTGAGAATTTATCGTTGCTATTATAATGCTTAACAGCATTTCGGGCTTTCCTATGAATGATCTGGCTTAATCAAAGCGCATGGATAAATCGATGGCCCGGACGTTTTTGGTGAGGGTGCCGGTGGAAATATAATCCACGCCGCTGGCGGCAACCCCGGCAATATTGTCCAGCGTGATATTGCCGGAGGCTTCGGTAATGATATCGCCTGCAGACCGGCACAGGTTGACGGCCTGCTTCAGGGTGTCGTTATCAAAGTTATCCAGCAGTACACGGTCAACGCCGGCGTCAATGGCCTGCTGTAATTCATCAAGGCTTTCCACTTCCACTTCAACGCTCATTTCCGGATTTTGAAAGCGGGCTTCACTGACCGCATCGGCGATACTGCCGCAGGCGTTAATGTGGTTTTCTTTTATCAGGAAGGCGTCATACAGTCCAATCCGGTGGTTTTCGCAGCCGCCGCAGGAGACGGCGTATTTCTGTGCCAGTCGTAAACCGGGAATGGTCTTCCGGGTATCAAGAACTTTTGTACCAGTGTCCGCGACTTTCTGTGCGTATTGCCTGGCCAGGCTTGCCGTCGCTGATAGCATCTGAACGAAGTTGAGCGCGGTGCGTTCCGCGCTGACAATATTGCGCGACGAACCGCTGATGGTGCACAGTACCTGGCCGGCGTCGATGTCATCACCATCGTCAACACACCAGTCAATCAATATTTCAGGGTCAAGCTGGCGAAAGGTTTCCTCAAACCAGTCCAGCCCGCAGAATACACAGTCCTCGCGGCTGATGACGGTGGCCAGTGAAATATTATCAGCCGGGATCAGTTCGGCGGTTATGTCACCTTCGCCGATGTCCTCTTTCAGTGCGACGAAAACATTTTCTTCAATAACGCTTTGCGGTACAAAAAGTAAAGCCATGGTTTAAAGCCCGGGATTAAAAGAACCGAGAGGTTCTGCCTAGTGAAGTGGTTTGCAAAAAACTTTTGAGTTGCGCTGATAGTTATACAGGGATTTTTTTTCGATCGGCAGGTCGTCCGCCGCGCATTCAACAAAACCGCGCTCCAGGAACCAGTGCATGGTCTGGGTGGTGAGGGTGAACAGTTTTTTCATGTGTTTTTTTCTGGCCTGCCATTCGATATGCTGCATTAAATCATCACCGCGGCCGTGTTCCTGATAGTCATGGTGTACTGCGAGGCAGGCCAGTTCGGCGGCTTCCTCTTCGGCAAAAGTAAACAGTGCGGCGCAGGCGATGATCATGCCGTCACGCTCGATTACCGTGAAGTTATAAATGTCCAGTTCCAGCTGTTCGCGCGAGCGTTTTACCAGCAGGCCCTGCTCCTCCAGCGGGGAGATCAGCTCCATGATGCCGCCGATATCCTCGATGGTGGCCATGCGCAGGCCTTCGTAGTTCTCTGCAGTCACCAGTGTGCCGGTGCCGTCACGGGTATACAGCTCCAGCAACAGGGCGCCGTCAACCTGCCGGCTGATGAGGTGAACCCGGCGTACCCCGCCGCGGCAGGCGCGAGCGGCATTGTTCAGGTGTGACTGGGTTTCCTGGTTTTCCTGCTCCTCACTGCCGTGTTTTTTTAGCCAGGCCTGTGCCTCGGGCAGGTTGAGCTGTTGTAATAACTCGCCGTCATTGCCGGTAACGCCGTTGTTTTCCATGACGAAAATCAGCTTGTCGGCATTCAGGGCAATGGCGGTTTCAGTGGCAACATCTTCGGCGCGCAGATTAAAAATTTCCCCGGTTGACGAATAGCCAATGGGTGAAATCAGTACCACGTTACTGTTTTCCAGGTGCTGGTTAATGGCCTCCGTATCAATCTTGCGCACATTGCCGGTCTGGCAGAAATCAACCCCGTTATGAATCCCGTATGGCCGCGCGGTAACAAAATTACCGGAAACCACGCGCACCGATGCACCGGCCATGGGCGTGTTCGGCAGACCCATGGATAGCTGCGATTCAATCCGCATGCGAACCTGGCCGACCGCCTGCTCAACTGCAGGCATGTGTTCGTTAAGGGTGACCCGCATATTATCGGAGAAGGCCGACTGTATATTTAATGTGTCCAGCTGCTGCTTGATCTGCGGGCGGGCGCCGTGAACCAGTACAATGCGTACCCCCAGGCTGCCCAGCAGGGCGATGTCGTTTATCAGGTGGGGGAAGCCGCTGTGTTCGACGGCTTCACCACCAAACAGAATCACAAATGTGCGTCCGCGATGGGCGTGGATATAGGGCGCAGACTGTCTGAACCAGCTTACATGGGTATTATTTTGTTGTTTTTTATCCACCTTGCGATCCTGGTACTTCTTTCGTAACAATATAACTTGTAATATACGCTATTTAGTTTTCTCTTCAATCGATAATTGAAGAGATTTGGTGTTCTCGACAGGTATTATAGAAGCTTAGCCTGCCCAGGGTTAGCAAGAGGGTTAAATTGCATGGCAAATGATAAAACACGTAAATTTTCGTCCATCATCGTTGACGGTGTCACCCAGGCACCCAGTCGTGCCATGTTGCATGCTGTCGGTTTTGAAGATGCAGATTTCAAAAAATCCCAGATTGGTATCGCCTCAACCTGGAGCATGGTCACGCCCTGCAATATGCACATTAACAAGCTGGCGGAAGATGCCGCCCTCGGTGCGGACGAGGCGGGCGCAAAAAGTATTATCTTTAACACGATTACGGTATCCGATGGTATTTCCATGGGCACGCCGGGCATGCGCTACTCGCTGGTGTCGCGTGAAGTGATTGCCGATTCCATCGAAACCGTGGCCGGTGCCCAGGGCTTTGACGGCCTGGTGGCTATTGGCGGCTGTGATAAAAACATGCCCGGCTGCATGATCGGCCTGGCCCGGCTGAACCGGCCGTCAATATTTGTCTATGGCGGCACCATTAAACCCGGCGCCAAGCATCGTGATATTGTTTCCGTGTTCGAGGCCGTTGGCGGTTGTGCCGCTGGCAAGGTCAGCGAAGAAGAGTTAAAAGAAGTGGAGGAGACCGCAATCCCGGGTCCGGGCTCCTGTGGCGGCATGTACACCGCCAATACCATGGCCTCCGCGATTGAAGCCCTGGGCATGAGCCTGCCCAACAGTTCGGCACAGGAAGCGGTTTCGGCGGAGAAGAAAGAAGACTGTCACCGTGCCGGTGCGGCGGTGAAAGCGCTGATCGAAAAAGACATTAAGCCCAGCGATATTATGACCCGCAAGGCATTTGAAAATGCCATTACCGTGGTCATTGCGCTGGGTGGTTCAACCAATGCAGTGCTGCATCTGCTGGCCATGGCGCATGCTGCCAATGTTGAGCTGGAACTGGATGACTTTACCCGCATCGGCAAGAACGTTCCGCTGCTGGCTGACCTGCGCCCCAGTGGTAAATATCTAATGTCCGAACTGATCGCTATCGGCGGCATCCAGCCATTGATGAAAACCCTGCTAGATGCCGGACTGCTGCACGGTGATTGCATGACGGTTACCGGTAAAACCATGGCAGAGAACCTGGCTGATGTGGCGCCTTACCCCGGTGAGCAGGATATTATTCATGCCCTGGACAACCCGATCAAGAAAGACAGTCACCTGGTTATCATGTACGGCAATATCGCCACAACCGGCGCGGTGGCAAAAATTACCGGCAAGGAAGGTCTGCGCTTTACCGGCAACGCGCGCGTGTTCGAGTCGGAGGAATCGGCGCTAGCAGCCATTCTGGATGATACCGTGGTGAAGGATGATGTAGTGGTCATCCGTCACGAAGGCCCGGTTGGCGGCCCCGGCATGCGCGAAATGTTAAGCCCCACCGGCGCCATAATGGGCAAGGGCCTGGGCAAGGATGTGGCGCTGATCACCGATGGTCGTTTCTCCGGCGGCAGTCACGGTTTTGTGGTGGGTCATGTGACCCCGGAAGCCGCCGTTGGCGGCCCGATTGCGATTATTGAAACCGGTGACAGTATTACCATCGACGCAGAAAACCGCACCCTCAACCTGAACATCCCGCAGGAAGAAATCGATGCCCGCCTGGCGAAATGGACTGCGCCGGCGCCAAAAGAAAACCGTGGCGTTTTGGCGAAGTACGCCCGCCTGGTGTGTTCCGCCTCGGAAGGCGCGGTGACCGATAAGTTTTAAAACATCGGTAGCTTACCCCTGCAATTGATC
>JAJRTD010000148.1 GCA_024278435.1 Gammaproteobacteria bacterium
ACTTCATCCTATTTCGGCAAGCGTAACGATCCCTTTACCGGCAAGCTGGCCATGCATAAAGGCATGGACTTTGCGGGTAAGGAAGGCAGCGAGATTATTGCCGTAGCCAACGGTGTGGTTACCTGGGCCGGCGAACGCTACGGTTATGGCAACCTGGTAGAAATAAACCATGGCAATGGCTACAGCACCCGTTACGGACATAATGCCCGGCTGGCGGTTGAAGTCGGCGACAGCGTGGAAAAGGGCCAGGTTATCTCCTATATGGGTTCAACAGGGCGTTCAACCGGTCCTCATGTGCATTTTGAAGTGCTTAAAAAAGACAGGCAGATCAATCCGGCAAAATTTGTCGCTCTGCGCTAGAAATAGCCCGGGAACTGTCTGACGACTACCTGGCACTTACAGGCAACATTCCTCTCGATTATATGTGACCCGGAAGCCGTTCTAGGGCATAATACGTCATATTTTTTTCACCATTCAACAGGTTGATTTACCGCCCTATTGATGACCAGGTCAAGGTTAAATAACTAGAAATGATATTGAAAGCCGTTAAGAAGGTATTGGGTAGCCGTAATGACCGCCTGATAAAAAAACACCGTAAAACAGTCAACCGCATAAATGCCATCGAAGCCGAATTTGAAGCGCTGAGTGATGAGCAGCTGGCCGCAAAAACACTGGAATTCCGCGAACGCCTGGACAAGGGTGAAACCCTTGATCAGTTATTGCCCGAGGCTTTTGCCACGGTAAGAGAAGCCGGCCGCCGGGTGCTGGGTATGCGCCATTTCGATGTGCAGCTGATCGGTGGCATGGTGTTACACAGCGGGAAAATCGCCGAGATGCGTACCGGTGAAGGTAAAACCCTGGTGGCCACGCTGGCGGCCTATCTCAATGCCCTGCCCGGCAAGGGTGTGCATGTGGTCACGGTGAATGATTACCTGGCATCACGTGATGCCGAATGGATGGGGCGGCTGTATAATTTTCTCGGCATGACGACCGGCATCAGCATATCCGGCATGGACCAGGTGGCGAAAAAGCAGGCTTATGCCGCTGATATTACCTACGGCACCAACAATGAATTCGGCTTTGATTATCTGCGCGATAACATGGCCTTTACCGCTGAAGAAAAAGTCCAGCGTGCCCCCAACTTTGCGATTGTCGATGAAGTCGACTCGATTTTAATCGACGAAGCCAGAACGCCGTTAATTATTTCCGGCGCGGTCAGTGAAAACAGTGACCTGCACCTGAAATTCAAGGATATCGTTAAACACCTGGAGCAGGGCCGTCAGACCACCAAGGATGAACCGGAAGAAGGTGATTTCTCGGTCGATGAAAAAAACCGCAGTGTGCATATCACCGAGCAGGGACACCAGCGTATTGAAAAAATTCTGGTTGAAGAAGGTATTCTTGACGAGAATGACTCCCTCTACAGCGCTACCAATATCAATCTGGTGCATTATCTGAACGCGGCACTGCGTGCCATGGTTCTGTTTGAAAAAGATGTGCATTACATTGTGCGCAATAATGAGGTCATCATTGTTGATGAATTCACCGGCCGTACCATGGAAGGCCGGCGCTGGTCTGAAGGCCTGCATCAGGCGGTGGAAGCCAAAGAAGGTGTGCCGATCCAGAATGAAAACCAGACCCTGGCTTCAATCACCTTACAGAACTATTTCCGCCTGTATAACAAGCTTTCCGGCATGACCGGTACTGCGGACACCGAGGCGGAAGAGCTGCTGCAGATCTATAACCTGGAAGTGGTTATTATCCCGACCAACAAACCGATGGCCCGTGTGGATAATACCGATCTGGTATTTTTAACCCCGGATGAAAAATACAATGCCATTATCGACGACATCAAGGCTTGTGTAGAACGCAAGCAACCGGTACTGGTGGGTACCGCCTCGATTGAGGTTTCCGAGCACCTTTCCGGGCTGCTTAAAAAAGGCAAGATTGAACATAATGTGCTGAATGCCAAGCAGCACGAAAATGAAGCGCATATTATTGCCCATGCCGGCCGCCCCGGCGCGGTCACCATCGCCACCAATATGGCCGGCCGTGGTACCGATATTGTGCTTGGCGGCAATCTGGATGCAGAGCTGACAAAAATCAAAGATGCCGATGAGGCCAGCAAAGAAGAAATACAGCGCGAATGGGAGCAACGTCACCAGCAGGTGATAGATGCCGGTGGTTTACATGTGATCGGCAGCGAGCGCCACGAATCACGCCGTATTGATAACCAGCTGCGCGGTCGTTCCGGTCGCCAGGGTGACCCCGGCTCCAGCCGGTTCTACCTGTCGTTGCAGGATGACCTGATGCGCATCTTTGCTTCTGACAAGGTCGGCGCTTTAATGAAAAAACTGGGCATGGAAGAAGGCGAAGCCATTGAACATCCCTGGGTTAACCGGGCCATTGAAAATGCACAGCGCAAAGTTGAAGGCCATAACTACGATATTCGTAAACAGTTGCTTGAGTATGACAATGTTGCCAACGACCAGCGCAAGGTAGTCTACTCACAGCGTAATGAAATGATGGCTGAAAGCGATCTGTCAGCCACCATCAAGGTCATCCGTGAAGAAGTGGTCAATAATTTGATCACTGCCTATATTCCGCCGGGCAGCCTGGATGAGCAGTGGGATATCGAGGGCCTGGAACTGGCGCTGAATGAAGAGTTCGGCCAGAGCCTGCCGGTTGCGCAATGGCTGGAAGAGGACAATATGCTGGATGAAGCCGGCTTACGCAAAAAAATCCTCGATGCCCTTATCGAAGAATACGAAGCAAAAGAGCAGCTGGTCGGTGCCGAAGGCATGCGTAACTATGAAAAGCATGTGATGTTAAACATACTGGACAAATTATGGAAAGAGCACCTGGCGGCAATGGACTATTTGCGCCAGAGCATCGGTTTACGAGGTTATGCGCAGAAAGATCCGAAACAGGAATATAAACGCGAAGCATTTGAAATGTTTTCTGAAATGCTGGAGCGCATTAAATACGAAGTAGTCAGCACCCTGTCCAAGGTGAAAATCCAGAGCAATGAACAGGTTGAAGAGCTGGAGGCCAGTGACCAGCCGCAGGTGGAAAATGTGAATTACCAGCACGCTGAGGTCAGCGGTATGCCTGGCAGTGAAGCGGAAGGTGAACAGGTGGCTGAAGGTGAAACCACTGCGCAACCATACCAGCGCGAACAGAAAAAAATCGGCCGTAATGAGCCGTGTTATTGTGGCTCCGGTAAAAAATACAAGCAGTGTCACGGTAAACTTTCGTAAAACCTCATAATCAGCTGAGCATTTTCGCAGAGACAGGAAACCATGGCCGTTGGACTCAATGAACCCGGACAGCTACTGGCTGTTCCCGGTATCAAACTGGCTGCAATTGCCGCCGGCATCAAAAAAAACGGCCAGCCGGACATGGTTGTTATCCACTGTGATAAAGGTACCGCCTGTGCCGCCACTTTTACCCGCAATGCCTTTTGTGCCGCTCCGGTCATACTGGCTAAAAAACACCTTGCACAGACCTCGCCCCGCGTATTGCTGATTAATTCAGGTAATGCCAATGCCGGTACCGGTGATACCGGTATGCACAATGCCGGCTTAAGTTGCCAGTGGCTGGCCGATCAGCTGCGATGTTCTGCACAGCAGGTGCTGCCGTTCTCCACCGGTGTCATCGGTGAGCAGCTACCGATGGCGGTGATGCAGTCAGGGATCGAAAAGATCAGCAGTCAGCTGGAACAGGATAACTGGCTGGCAGCGGCCAGAGGCATAATGACAACGGACACCCTGGCCAAAGGCGTCAGCAGGCAGCTGTCAGTAGCCGGTAAGAGGATAACCATAACCGGTATTGCCAAGGGCTCCGGTATGATCTGCCCGGACATGGCAACCATGCTGGCATTTGTCGCCACGGATGCCGATGTTGAGCCGGGTTTTTTGCAGCAGTGCCTGAATGCTGCCGTTGCCGACAGTTTCAACTCAATCACCGTGGACGGTGATACCTCAACCAATGATGCCTGCGTATTACTGGCCACTGCCAAAGCCGGAAACAGCCGGCTGCAGGCGGATAGCGAAGCTGCCGACGGGTTCGCGCAGGCGGTAACAGCCGTCTGCCAGCATCTGGCGCAGTCGATTGTGCGTGACGGCGAAGGCGCCACCAAGTTTGTAAGCGTTGCCGTCAAACAGGCGCGCTCTAAAGCCGAAGCAAGGAAGGTTGCCTATACCATTGCCCATTCACCGCTGGTTAAAACCGCGTTATTTGCCAGTGACCCTAACTGGGGCCGGATACTGGCAGCCGTGGGCCGTGCCGGCATTGAAGACCTGGAGATTTCAGGCGTCCGGCTGTTGCTTGATGATGTGTGCATCGTAGAAAACGGTGGCGTTGCCGATGACTATACCGAGGAGAAAGGTCAGAAGGTAATGGACCAGGAAGAAATCAGC